>MWBI01000081.1 GCA_002068945.1 Candidatus Omnitrophica bacterium ADurb.Bin314 | reverse complement strand
GGTCGCCGCCATTTCTCCTGTTAATCAAGCAGATGGCCGGCATGACTGCCTCGAACGAAGTGTTTTTTTTGTGATAGCCGGGGTTATAGAAGAGGCCGTCTATGTAGTTGAAGTTACTTCGTTGATTCCTGAGACCCATTCCCTTAGAATCCCCCCTCTATGAAAGCGCGAAAGATTCGCATCGGCATTGTGTCTCTCGGTTGTCCCAAAACTCTCGTGGACAGCGAGATCGTTCTCGGCAAGCTCAAGGACCCCCGCTACGCGCTTGCGGGAAATGTCGATGAAAGCGATGTGGTGCTCGTCAATACCTGTGGTTTTATTCGTGACGCCAAGGACGAATCGATCGACGTGATCCTTCGCCTGATTGAATACCGGAGAACAGGCAGGATTCGTGCGCTTGTCGTGATGGGATGCCTAGTCCAGAGGTACGCGGCCGAACTCGCCGGGAATTTCCCGGAGGTGGATGCCTTTCTGGGCTCCGGCGATTACAACAGGATCACTGCGATTCTCCGGTCGGTCGGGGAAGGTGAGCGTTCCGTTATCCTGGGCCATCCCGGTTATCTCGGGAAAGCACGGGAGGAACGGATTCCCCTGACCCCCCGGTATTCCCGCTACCTCAAGATCTCGGAAGGTTGCGACCACACCTGCTCGTTCTGTGTGATCCCGAAGATTCGCGGGAAGTTCCGGTCCCGTTCCATCCCGGACGTCGTTCGTGAGGCTTGTGCGCTCGTCCGGACAGGCGCGAAGGAACTGATCCTCATCGGTCAGGACATTACGAAGTTCGGCTGTGATTATGCCCGCAAGCCGCTACTCCCCGAACTTCTCGACGCGCTTGAGCCGATTCCCGGGCTGGAATGGATCCGGCTTCTTTACGCATATCCGAATTCGCTGAATGCCCGGATGATCGCGAAGATCGCGGGCTCCGGGAAGATTTGCCATTACCTTGATTTACCGCTCCAGCATATTAGTGATAAAATACTCACCGCAATGCGCCGGGGGGGCGGGCGGCACCGGACGGTCGAGTTGATCAAGAAGCTCCGCGGCGAGATCCCGGATCTCGCGTTACGGACCAGTTTCATCGTGGGATTTCCCGGAGAGACCGAACGCGATTTCGGCGAGCTTCTGGATTTCATGGCGTGGGCGAAATTCGAGCGAGCCGGCGTTTTCAGGTATTCACGGGAGGAAGGTTCGGCGGCCGCCGCGTTTCCCGCCCAGGTCAGCGAAAGGGTGAAGGATCTCCGTTTTCATAAAGCGATGTCGCTCCAGAAAAAAGTGGCAAAAAACGTGAGCCGCCGCCAGACAGGGCGCGAGTTGCGCGTCCTGATCGAAGGAAAACTCGCGGGCGGGAACCTCTGGAAAGGCCGTTCCTACATGGATGCGCCGGAGATTGATCCGCACGTGATTGTTGAAAGTTCCCATCCCCTGAAAACGGGGGCGTTTTATCCGGTCATGATCACAGGAGCCAAAGGCTATGATCTCGTTGGAAAAATTTAAATTCGCGGTCCTTCATCCCAATCACCTCAGTTTTTTTCGCGGGATCATCGGTGTTTTGCTTCCCTTCCTGATCCTGTCGCGATCGCCCGCCGCGCATCTCGCGGCGGCCGCGCTTTTTATTCTCGGTGCCGTGACCGATTACTGGGATGGCTGGCTTGCCCGCCAATATCAGCTCGAGTCCAAGTTCGGGAAATGGATCGATCCGTTCATGGACAAGATTCTCATCCTGGCGCCGCTCGCGGCTTTCGCGAATATCGGTTTTTTTTCGCTTTGGTGGCTGGTGCCGATCTTTTTCCGCGAGATTCTCGTGACCTTCTGCCGCACGGCTTGGCTTCTGGAGGGAAAATCGTTCGGAGCGGAAAAGCTCGGAAAACTGAAATTTGTCTTTCAGACGGGCAGTGTCCTTCTCGCGTTCGCCGTTTTCATCCTCTGGGATTACGCGGGGACGGAAGCGGTCGCCAGGTGGCTGGCCCCCGCGGTGGTCCCGGTTCTCGGCATCGCGGTTCTCTTGACGCTTCTTTCGGGTTTTTTTTTCCTGTGGAACCAGCGCGAGTGTTTCGCATCCCGGCACTTTTCACGTTTCACGCTCGCGACCGGCGTCGGCCTGTTGCCGTTCGCGCCCGGAACGTGGGGAAGTCTCGTGGGGCTTCTTGTGGTGCTCCTCACGGCCTGGAACTTTTATCTCTACGCCGCCGTCCTGGCCGGGTTGATTGTTGTGGGGGACGTTGCTTTCCGAAAACTGGAGGACCGGAGCGATCCGGACCCGCAGTTCATCGTCATCGACGAGGCCGTCGGGATCATGGTGACCTTTCTTCTGGTTCCGTTGACCTGGATTACCGTGCCGCTCGGGTTTCTGCTCTTCCGCCTGTTTGACGTCAAAAAGCCATTCCCGATCCGAAAACTCGAACGGATCCCCGGCTACTGGGGGATCATGGCCGATGATATCGGCGCGGGCATTTACGCCTGGTTCCCTCTCTTCCTTTTCTTCACCTGAGGGTGTTTGCGATGCGGCCTCGCGCAGCGGTTTTTTCTGTCGGTAACGAAGTCCTGAAAGGGAGCGTGGTCAACTCGAATGCCGCGTTCCTGGGACGGGAGCTGACCGCCGCCGGTTTCGAGGTCATCGCGCACGCGGTCTGCACTGATTCCGAAGAATCCATCCGGTTCCAGCTCGGGGATCTGACCCGGCGCGCGGACCTGATCGTCATGTGCGGCGGTCTCGGGCCGACCCCGGACGATGTGACCCGGGAGGGCATCGCGGCGTTTTTCAATGTCCCGCTTGTTTTCTTCAAGGACCAGTTTGCGAGGATCGTCAAACTTTACCGGCGTTTCGGAAAGTCCGTGCCGCCGCTTGTCCGGCGCGAGGCCCTGTATCCGGCGAACGCAAAGCCGCTCGTGAACCGTTTCGGTGTGGCGCTCGGGTTCGCCGTGGAACAGAGCGGAAAAGTGCTCGTGGCGCTTCCGGGCGTCCCGGCTGAACTGGAGAACATGTATGCCGACGTCGTCCTTCCTTTCCTGAAAAAACGATTCCCGGCGGCCGCGCCGTCCCGACGTCTTGTCGTCCGGATGACCGGGATCTCCGAACCGGATGTGATGGAACGGCTGGGGAAGGGCCTCTTCGAGGATCCCTTTGATTTCGGGATCTATCCCTCGGCCGGAGAGGTGGTACTCCGGATTTATTCCGAATCACCCGGTGTGCACGCGAGGTTGAAAAAGAGGATCGGGGCACGGCTCCGCGATTTCATCTACTCGTGGGAGGAGCGGCCGCTCGGCTTCGTGATCGGCGAACTCTTGAGGAAAAAGAAGAGGACGCTTGCTGTCGCCGAGAGTTGCACGGGAGGCCTTCTTGCGGCCGAGATCGTGTCCCAGCCGGGATCGAGTCGTTTCTTCAGGGGAGGGACCATCGCGTATCATCACGAGATCAAAGAAAAGCTCGGTGTTGATCCGGCGCTGATCACGAGACACGGCGAGGTCTCTGCCGCGGTGGCCGGGGCGCTGGCTTCTTCCGTTAAGGATCGTATGAAAACGAGCTACGGCCTGGGGATTACGGGGATCGCGGGACCCTCCGGCGGGACTCCGAAAAAACCCGTCGGCCTGGTGTATATCGGTCTGGCCGGTCCGTCGGGCCGGGTGAATGTGTGGCAGCATCATTTTGGGGGCGACCGGGGCCAGGTTTGCCGCCGGACCGTTGTGAAAGCCCTTGAATATCTGTGGCGTGCGGTCCGATGAGCGGGGAGGTTCTTCGCCTTTTCCTCGCCCTGCCGCTGTCAGTTTTTCGAGATGAAATCGAAAGGTTCCTCGTCCTCCTCAAGCGCAATGTCCCCGGCATCAAGTGGGTGCTCCCGGAACAGGTCCATCTGACGCTCCATTTTTTCGGCGATACGCCTTCTTCCGGGCTCGACCGCCTCGATGAGGCGCTTCGCCGGGTCGTTGGGGATTTTCCGGTGATGGAATTGCGGCTGACCGGCATGGGGGGATTCCCGGACCTGAAACGCCCGAACGTGCTTTGGGCCGGCGTGGAGGACAGGGAAGGAAAACTTCCCGAGTTTGAAAACAGCGTTCGGAAAGGAATCGCGGGGCTCGGCTATCCTGTTGAAACGCGGCCGTTCAGGCCCCACGCGACCCTGGGACGCACGAAGAGTGTCCCGCCGGGACATGCGATCCATGAAACGGTTTCGAGGCTTCCTCTTCAGCTCCCGATAGCCTTCAAACCGGTTGACCGTCTTATCCTTTATAAAAGTGAACTGCGTTCCTCAGGAGCCGTCCATGAAATCGTCAGGGAATTCCCGTTTAACGGCGCTGCCTAGGTTCACGCCCGCGGAACTCCACGGCGTCTATCAGCGGCTGAGAGACCGTTTCGGACATCAGCGCTGGTGGCCCGCTGATACGCCCTTTGAGGTCATGATCGGCGCGATCCTGACCCAGAACACCGCGTGGACGAACGTTGAAAAAGCGATCCTTAACCTGAAGCGGGCCGGCCGGCTTTCCTTTCGCGGCATCAATCACATGACCCGTCGGCAGCTGGCCCGGTTGATCCGCCCCGCCGGGTACTTCAATATAAAGGCCGATCGCATCAAACATTTCGTCCGTTTTCTCGGTCGGGAATACGGCGGGAACTTCAGGAAGATGCGCCGGGAACCGGTGGCCGTGCTTCGCGAGAAACTTCTCCGTGTGAAAGGAATCGGTCCCGAGACGGCCGACTCGATCCTCCTGTATGCTCTCGGCAAACGTTCGTTCGTCATCGACGCTTATACACGGCGCATTTTTTCGCGGCACGGGCTCATGGCCGGGGACCGGGACTATCACGAATGGAAAGACCTGTTCGAAAAGGCGCTTCCGCCGAGTCGCGCGGTGTATAATGATTTCCACGCCCAGATTGTGTATCTGGCC
>MWBI01000080.1 GCA_002068945.1 Candidatus Omnitrophica bacterium ADurb.Bin314 | reverse complement strand
ACAGATGAGATCCGAGGAACCCCCCGCCGCCCGTGACGATCACTGTTTTTTTATCCATCATCTATCCCTGATCGCTCGCGCCTTCCGCCTCGGCTTTCGCCCTGGCTTTGGCTTCCGCGGCTTTGCGGACCTCTTCCAGCTCGACGAGGAACTCGGCGACCGCGTCTTGCCAGGGTCGAAGGATCACGCCAAGTTCCCTCTCGGACTTTTCGAGGTTCAATAACGAATTTGCCGGCCGCGGCGCCGGGCGGTTCAGTTTATCCGAGGTCATATCCTCGACGGTTACGTCATCGCGACCCACGCGCTCAAGTATGAACCGCGCAAAATCCGCCCAGGTGACCTGTCCCGTGTTTGTCAGGTGATAAATACGGGCACCGGGCGCGAAAACCTTGTCTCTGCGGGACGAAAGGAGGACCTTGAGCGCCTGCGCGATGTCTTTGGTATACGTGGGCCGACCGATCTGATCCGCTACCACGGTCAGTTTCGTTGTCTCCGCGATCTGACGCAAGATGGCACGCGGGAATGAGCGGCCGAAAACTCCGTAAAGCCACGTGATCCGGAAGATGACAGCGCTTTTCGCGTTCGCGAGAATGTGATCCTCCGCGTCCTTTTTGGTCCGGCCGTAGACACTGACTGGATTTGCGGGATCGGATTCCAGGTACTCTCCTTTTTTCTTCCCGTCAAAGACGTAATCGGTGCTGAAGAAAACAAGCGGGATTCCGAGATCATTGCAGATGGTCACGATGTTCCGTGTGGCTTCCACGTTTTGCGCGACCGCTTCTTCCGCGTGATCTTCGCAGTAATCGACATCCGTGAGCGCCGCGCAATGGATGACAAGGCCGGGATTCCGGGACATGAAAACTTCCCGGAGTTTCCGTTCCTGGAGGAGGTCGCAAATCTCGAGAGGGCGTTCGAGATGCGGCGCAGGTTTTTTATCGAGGCCGATGATCTCGAAGTCGTTTTCCAGGGCGCGGACGAGGTCCGTTCCGAGCATCCCTCCCGCGCCGGTGATCAGGATTCCGAAGGCTTCCGTGGGCATATTACTTGACCGTGAATTTGTCTTTTTTGAGGGGGAGCCACCACCACTCATTGGCGACATACCAGCCGACGGTGGTCCGGAGCCCTTCTTCGAAGCTCCAGCGCGGTTTGAAACCGAGCTTCCTCAGCTTATTGAAATTGAGCGCGTAACGGAAATCGTGGCCGGGGCGGTCGGCCACCCTGCGGATCATGTCCTCACCGCGGCCGAGTTCCTTCAGGATCGCGCGGGTCAGCTGCAGATTGGACCGTTCATGGTCAGAGCCAACATTATAAATCTCGCCCGGATTTCCTTTTTCCAGGACCAGGAGGACCGCGCGGCAGGCATCCTCGACGAAGATCCAGTCGCGCCGGTTCCTGCCCTGCCCGTAGAGAGGGACGGTCTTGCCTTCAAGGAGATTGGTCACGAAAAGCGGGATTACCTTCTCCGGAAATTGATACGGTCCGTAGTTGTTCGTGCAGCGGATAATCATCGCGGGATGTTTGTGCGTGACCCGGAAGGAGCGCACGAGGAGGTCGCCGCCCGCCTTGGACGCGGAATAGGGACTGTTCGGCTCGAGACGGTGCTCCTCGTCCGCTTTCCCTTTCGCGAGGGAACCGTAGACCTCATCTGTCGACATATGGACAAACCGTTTGATCCCACAGGCGCGGGACGCTTCAAGGAGCGACGCCGTGCCGAGGATGTTCGTCTTCAGGAATTCGTCGGCACCGGCGATAGAACGGTCAACATGCGTTTCGGCCGCGAAATGGACGACCGCATCGACCCGCGACATGACTTTCGCGACGAGTTTTTTGTCGCAGATATCGCCCTTCACGAAGGTATAGCGGGTGTTTTGGGCGAGATCTCTCAGGTTCTCGGGATTCCCGGAATAGCTAAGCTTGTCCAGGTTGACAACCGAATACCCCGGACGTTCTTTCATGACAAGGCGGATGAAATTGGAACCGATGAAGCCGCACCCGCCCGTAACGAGAAGCCTTTTCATTTGCCCGACCTCCCTTTTTTCCTGGCAACGAGGGAATTGGCCCGGTAAAGAGACTCAAAGGTCCCGGCGTCCGTCCAGTATCCCGGAAGAACATCGTATTCAAGATCCCCGCGCTTCAGGTACCAGTTATTGACGTCCGTAATCTCAAGCTCCCCGCGCCTGGAAGGTTTCAGTGTCCGGATGTGATTGAAAACGTCCGCGTCATACATATAGATGCCGACCACAGCGAGATCGCTCTTCGGGCGTCTGGGTTTTTCGATGATGGACGTGATCCTGTTGCCCCGGACGGTCGCGACACCGAAGCGTTCCGGGTCGCTCACTTTTTTCAGTAAAAGCCGCGCGCCGGTCTCCTGTGTCCGGAACCGCCGGACCTGGGGCGAGATGTCGGCCTCGATGATGTTGTCACCCAGGATCACGACGATCTTGTCGCCGTCGGCGAAATGTTCCGCAAGACTGAGTGCCTGCGCGATACCGCCCTCGCCTTCCTGGTACGTGTAGTTGATGTGTTTCAGTCCGAACTGCTTCCCGTTCCCGAGAAGCCTCAGGAAATCCCCCGCATTGTTCCCGCCCGTCACGAGCAGGATATCGGTGACCCCCGCCTTGACCAGCGTCTCGATCGGGTAATAGACCATGGGACGGTCGTAGACGGGCAGAAGATGCTTGTTGGTGACCTTCGTGAGCGGATAAAGTCTTGAACCTAGCCCTCCCGCAAGAATGACGCCTTTCATGATATTCGCCTCTGTTTTCTCCGGAAGCGTCCGTGGCTCAAGCGGACGGCCTGCCGATGCTGACATAATGAAAGCCCAGCCGTTTCATTTCGGGCGGCGGAAACATATTCCGTCCGTCGAAAAAGAATTTTCCCTTCATAAGCTTGCGGACCCGGCGGCAGTCCATGTTCTGGAACTTCTTCCATTCCGTGAGCAGTACGATGGCATGAGCGTCTTTGACGGCCGAGTACAGGTCCGGCGCGAAACAAAGGTTCCTGAAAAGGGTCCGGGACCCGGGCATGGCCTGTGGATCGTACGCCTTGATCTGCGCGCCCGCTTTTTGCAACTCGGGGATAATTGCGAGCGAGGGGGCATTCCGCATATCGTCCGTATCACCTTTGAACGCGAGGCCGAGAACTCCGATTGTTTTCCCCTTGAGAGAACGCATGTTTCGGATGATCTTTTGCACGAAATACTGCGCCTGGGTCTCGTTGATCCGGATCACCTCCGCGAGAAGGTCAAAGCTGACCCCGAGCTCGTTCGAGATGTGCAGGAACGCCTTCAGATCCTTCGGGAAGCACGCGCCTCCGAAGCCGATACCGGCATGCAGGAACTGCGATCCGATCCTCGGGTCCAGCCCCATACCGAGTGTGACCTTCTCGACATCGGCCCCGACGGCGTCACAAATGCGCGAGAGGCCGTTCGCGAACGATATCTTCGTCGCGAGGAACGAGTTGGAGGCGTGCTTGATAAGCTCGGCGCTCTTGATGTCGGTCACGATGAGGGGGGCTTTCATGCTGGCGTAAAGCTCGCGGAAGATCTTTTCGGCGCGCGTGGTGTCGACCCCGATCACGATGCGGTCCGGCATCATGAAGTCATGGATCGCCGAGCCCTCGCGCAGGAATTCCGGGTTGGAGGCGACGTCGAACTTGACCCCCTTGCGGGCATAGCGCTGGAGCGTTTTCCGGATCCATTCCCCCGTCTGGACGGGAACCGTGCTTTTGGCGACGATCAGACAATATTTCCGCAAATGTTTCGCGACGACCCGCGTCACGTTCTCGACCGACGAAAGGTCCGCGCCTCCGTCCGGAAGCGACGGTGTGTTCACGCAAATAAAGAGCACTTCGCAACGGTTCACCACCTCCGCGATCTCCGTCGTGAAGCTCAGATGCCCGGTTGCGACGGTCTTCGTGATGATCTCATGCAGGCCGGGCTCGTAGAAAAACACCTTGCCGGCCTTGAGGGTGCTGATCTTTTGCGGATCGTTATCGACACAGACGACTTCATGGCCGAGGCTTGCAAAGCAAGCCCCCGTCACGAGACCAACGTACCCGGAGCCTATAACAGCTAATTTCATATGCGAGAGAGAGCGGTATGCTTAATAGGGTTGAGAGAGAGGCGTATAGCCGTGTTGCGTGAAGTATCCATTGCCCGCGGTACGACCGCGTTCCTGGCTCGCGCCCTCGACGGTCTCGCCGATCCGGGGCTCGGAAAACGACG
>MWBI01000079.1 GCA_002068945.1 Candidatus Omnitrophica bacterium ADurb.Bin314 | reverse complement strand
GGTACCACGAATATGGCGAGCTGCTGGGTCGAATACATCACCCAGTACCCGGCGGCAGTGGAGAAAAGCCCGGATCATCTGACGGCCGCGATCTACGGCGTGTTCCGCGGGACGGCCTATACGATCCGTCGCGCGATGGTCGGGCTCTATGATGTTGTGACATCTCCGTTCCCCGGCCGCACCAATTACGGCCCCGTAATCCAGCCCGAGACCATTTTCAACAAGACCGCTGAAACTCTCTCCCACTGATCCGGATTTTATCCTCTGGGGATTCCGTTTCAGAAAAGACGCCGGCTCTTTCTTCCGGCGTTCTGTGATAGAATCCATGTCTCAAGGAGCGTTTGCCCGTGAAGTCCCATACCGAATATCTTTCGATAAATACGGAAGAGCGTTATGAGATCGTGCATCTCACGCCCCGGATCGAAGAAGCGGTCCGGAAAAGCGGCGTGAACGAGGGGTTGTGCCTCGTGAACTCCATGCACATCACATCGAGCGTTTTCATCAACGATAACGAGCACGGATTGCACCAGGATTTTCTCGCGTGGGTCGAGAAGCTGGCCCCTTACGGCGAAGACAAGTACAAGCATAACCTGACCGGGGAGGATAACGGCGATGCCCATCTGAAACGCACGCTCATGGGGCGCGAAGTCGTGGTCGCGATCACGAAGGGCCGGCTTGATCTCGGGCCGTGGGAACAGATTTTTTACGGCGAGTTCGACGGCAGGCGCAAAAAGCGCGTGCTGATCAAAATTATCGGCGAATAAACAAATCGGGGCCACACCCCAATCAAGATCGGAATGTGATCCTGATTTTAAGAGATTTTATGGCGCATACATACCGGGATCATCCCGATCCCAGAAAAAGAAAAGCTCCTTCCCAAAAGAAACTCAAAAAACCCGAAGCGCGCACGATCTGGGTTGGGGATACCGCGACGATAGAGCGGCATTTCCTCCGCCTCTCGAAACTGCTTCGATCCGAGGAACGCTCGGAGCGGGACCGGTTCCAGATGGACGCGGCCCGGAAACCTGAAGAGCGTGAACGCGGAGGCCGGGCCCTTTACCGGCTCGAACTGCTCGAGGTCCATTACAATCCCTCGGGGCACAAACTCCTGACATTCGCCCTTAAAACGAAGCGCCCGCTGCCGCGCTTCAGCCTGGACGCGGGAGATATCGTGAAGCTTTCGGGGTTTCAGACTCCCGCGGCGGAATGCCCGACGGGAGCCGTGTATGAACGGGACCGGATGCGGATCACGGTGGCCTTCAGCGGACATCTTCCCGCGTGGATCGACCGGGAGGACAGTTTTCAGTTGTCCGCCGCCGAGAATCTTTACACCTATGAGCGGATGTATGATGCCCTGCGGCAGGTCAAGGACGCCGGTCATTCCCGGATCGCGGTACTCCGTGATATCAGCCTTGGGCTTCGGGAGCCAAAATTCAACGATCCGGTGACGATCCCGAAATTCCATTTCCTGGATCCGACCCTGAACGAGACCCAGAAGAAGGCGGTCTGTCTGGCGGCCGAGACCAAAGACATCCTTTTGATCCACGGTCCTCCCGGAACCGGCAAGACGCGCGTGCTGGTCGAGATCATCCGACAGGCCGTCGCGAAAGGGGAGGGCGTCCTCGTGTCGGCCCCGTCGAATGCGGCGTGTGACAATCTCGTGGAGTGGTTGGCTTTTCACAAAACCCCCGTGACGCGTCTCGGACAGCCGGCGCGCGTGAGTGAGCGGATCCGGGAGTATACGCTTAGTTACAAGCTGGCCGCGCATCCTTACGCGAAGATGATCGAGGAGAACGAAGCCCGCCTTGACCAGTTATCGAAGCGGAAGGAGCGCAGGCTTGTCCGCCGCACCTATCAATGGGAGGAGCGGAAGGAGATGCGCACCGAGATCGAACAGCTCCGCAAGGATATCCGTGACCTCAAGGCCCAGATCTTTCAGCAGGTCTGGAACGCTTCCGATGTCGTGGTCGCGACGCATGTCGGCGCGGCGGATCCGCTGATTAAGGCGAAGGCCTTCGATTGGGTGGTCCTTGACGAAGCGACACAGGGAATCGAGCCCGCGACCTGGATTCCGCTCCTTCATGCGGGCCGGGTGATCATGGCGGGCGATCATTGTCAGTTGCCTCCGGCGGTGCATTCCTCAAATGAAGGAAAAGATTCGCTCGGATTCACGCTCTTTGAGCGCCTTCATGAAAAATTGGGCGAAGCAAGCAAGGTGCGGCTCGAACGGCAATACCGGATGCACGAAAGGATCATGGATTTCCCGTCACGGGAATTCTATGACAAGAAACTCGTCGCGGATGATTCGGTCAAGCGGCATGCCCTGACCGACCTGCCTTTTATCAAAGGGAAGGACCTGGACCTCACGCCCGCGGTGTTCCTGGATACGGCCGGGCTCGGCCATGAAGAGGAGACCGAAGAAGGTACCGGGAGTCGTTCGAACCTGGAAGAAGCGAGGCTGGTCGTAAGGGAACTCGGTCGGCTCCTCGATGCGGGCGTACGACCGATCGATATTGCGGTGATCAGCCCTTACAGCGCTCAGGTGAAACTGTTGACGGGGATGATTATCGGGGACAACCAGGATCCGGGCGAGATCGCGGACCTCGAGATCGATTCGGTGGATGCGTTTCAGGGTCGCGAAAAGGAGGCCGTGATCGTGTCGCTCGTGCGGTCCAACACGGAAGGGGAGATCGGATTCCTCGCGGACACGCGGCGCATGAATGTCGCGATGACACGCGCGAAACGGAAGTTGATCCTTGTCGGAGACAGCGCGACGCTTTGCCGTTTGCCTTTTTATGACAACCTGCTTAAATATATGGAGTCTATCAACGGTTATCGAAGCGCGTGGGAATGAAACATTGGGACTCATACCCCGAACCTCGAGACTTGCGCGATTCAAGGCCGGTTCCGGGTTCCCGGGAACGAGCCCCGGGAGGTAAATTATGCAATGTCCGTTGCCAGGTTGTTTTGTTTTTTCGCCCAAGGTGATTTTTCTTGTGATCGCGCTGCCCGGTTTTGTGCTGGGAGCGGTCTCCGCTTTCCGTCCGGAGCGATCGATCGCCTTTTACCAGCGGATCATGAAACATTTCAACTGGAGAGCCGAACCGATTGACGCGGCGAAGGAATTGCGCAATACCCGGGTTCTCGGCCTGTGGCTCGCGGC
>MWBI01000078.1 GCA_002068945.1 Candidatus Omnitrophica bacterium ADurb.Bin314 | reverse complement strand
GATCACCATCAAGCAATTACTCGAAGCCGGAGTCCATTTCGGGCATCAGACCCAGCGCTGGAACCCCAAGATGAAGAAGTATATTTTCGGGGAGCGTAACGGCATTTATGTCATTAATCTCGAGATTACTCTCGGCTGTCTCGAGAAAGCCCTCCGGTTCATCAAGCAGATTGCCGCGGAAGGGAAGAACATTCTCTTCGTCGGCACCAAGAAACAGGCCCAGGAGCCCCTGAAGGCCGCCGCGGAGCTCTGCGGTATGCCCTATGTGAATCAGCGCTGGCTTGGCGGCATGCTCACGAACTTCGAAACCATCCGCAAATCGGTCAAGAAACTCGAAGAGATCGACCGGATGGAGAAGGACGGCAGTTTCCAGTTCATCACGAAAAAGGAAGTCTCCATGCTGCTGAAGGAGCGCGAACGCCTGGTCAAAAACCTCTCCGGCATCCGCGAAATGCGCAAGCTCCCGGCCGCGATCTTTGTGATCGACGCGGAGCTCGAAAAGATCGGCATCGCGGAAGCACGCAAGCTCGGCATTCCCGTCGTGGCGGTCCTCGACACGAACGGCGATCCCGATCCGATCGATTATCCGCTCCCCGGTAATGACGACGCCATCAAGGCGATCAAGCTGTTCTGCGAAGCGGTCGCTAATGCGGTCCGCGAAGGGCGCCTCGAATTTGAGAAGAACGCCCGCGAAAAGGAAGAGGCGGAAACGCAGGCCGCCGCGGCCGAATCCGAAGAAGCGGCGATCGAGATCGACGAGACCCTCGAAGAGAAACTCGTCGCTGAAGTGGCCGTCGAAGAAGTGAAACCGAAGACCAAAAAGGTCTCCCCCAAAAAGGATATCGCCTGAAGGATACTTACCCATGACGACTAAAGAAATGAAGCTCAATACCGCAGGTCTGACCAAACTCCGCGAGTTGACGGGCGCGGGCATGATGGACTGCAAGGCCGCGCTTGTGGAAGCCAAAGGCGACATCAAGGCCGCCCAGGACATCATTCGCAAGAAGGGGCTCGATATCGCGAAGAAGAAGTCCACCCGCGAGGTCCGCGAGGGCCAGATCGTTTCCTACATCCACGCCGGAGGAAAGCTCGGGGTCCTGCTCGAGGTGGATTGCGAGACCGACTTTGTCGCGAAGAACGCGGATTTCCAGGCCTTCTGCCGCGATATCGCGATGCAGATCGCGGCCGCGCATCCGCTCTTCGTGAGCGCCGAAAACATTCCCGCGGACGTGCTCGAAAAGGAAAAGTCGATCTTCCTCGATCAGGTCCAGGGCAAGCCTGAGGCCGTCCAGCAGAAGATCCTCGAGGGGAAACTCGCGAAACGATACGAGGAGATCTGCCTGCTGAACCAGAAGTTCATCAAGGATGATTCGAAGACCGTGCAAAACATTCTGACCGAGATTATCGCCAGGATCGGCGAGAACATCATCATCAAGCGGTTCGTCCGCTTCGAGGTCGGCGGTCATTAACCGGCGGATAGCGCCTGGCGTGGCGGGAACGGAAAAGTCCCCGACGCCCTGCGCTCCGCGCTCGACGAAAAAAATGAAAAAGCCCGTTTATAAACGCATCTGCCTGAAATTGTCCGGAGAAGCCCTTGAAGGAAAACAGGGCTTCGGGATTGATCCGAAGGTTGTCGAATCGATCGCCGGTCAGATCAGGGAGGTCCACGACATCGGGGTCGATATCATGCTTGTGATCGGCGGGGGGAATTTCTTTCGCGGGGTCGAGGGGGAACGGAACGGGATCGATCGCGCGACGGGAGATCATATCGGGATGCTCGCGACCGTGATGAACGGCCTTGTGCTTTCCAACGCCCTCGAAAAGATCGGTATCCATACGCGCGTGCAATCCGCGATCGAGATCCGGGCCCTTTGTGAACCTTATATCCGCCGCCGCGCGCTCCGTCATCTCGGCAAGGGGCGGGTCGTCATCTTTGTGGCCGGGACCGGCAATCCGTTCTTCACGACGGACACGGCCGCGGCGCTCCGTGCGATCGAGATGAACGCGGGGGCCATCCTCAAGGCGACGAAAGTCGATGGCGTGTACGACAAGGACCCCAGGAAACACAAGGATGCCAGGATGTACCGGAGTCTGACGTATCTTGATGTCATCAAACAGCGGCTTCAGGTCATGGACACGACGGCGACTTCGCTTTGCATGGAGAACAAGCTGCCGATCGTGGTGTTCAACATGACCAGGGTCGGCAACATCCGCAAGGTCGTGACCGGCGAAAAGATCGGGACGCTGGTCGCGTGAGCGTTTTTTGAAAGCATCGGGGGCTCATTAAAGGAGGGGCGTATGGCGGACATACCTCAGGTTAGAAACGTTGTCGAAGATATGAAGAAAAAGATGATGAAGGGCATCGAGGCCACGAAAAAGGAATTCCAGAATATCCGGACCGGTCGCGCGTCGATCGCGCTCGTCGAAGGGATCAGCGTCAACTATTACAACACACCGACGCCTGTCAAGAACCTCGGGACGATCACGACGCCAGACGCCAAAACGATCCAGATCACTCCCTGGGATGCCACCGCTGTGGCCGAGATCGAGAAATCGATTCTCAAATCCGACCTCGGGCTCACCCCGGTCAACGACGGCAAGATCATCCGCATCCAGATTCCGTCGCTCACGGAAGAGCGCCGCACCGAGTTGACCCGAGTGGTCCGCAAGGTGGCTGAAGAGGGCCGGGTGTCGATCCGTAATTCGCGGCATGAGGCGATCGAACAGATCAAGAAGTTCGAGAAGGCCAAGACGATCCCGGAGGACGTGTCGTTCTCTTCGCAAAAGGACATCCAGAAGATCACGGACCAGGTCGTCGGCCAGATCGACGAACTGTTGAAACAAAAAGAAGCAGAGATCCATTCGATTTAAAAGCGGACGCAGCGTCGCTCCGGACGTCCGGGTTTCACGGGCCCGTAGCTCAGCTTGGTAGAGCACATCACTTTTAATGATGGTGTCGATGGTTCAAATCCATCCGGGCTCACTTTTTTAGTCAGGTAGACAATCAGGAAAGGTCAAGAACCCGCAGGCTAAAACCTGCGGGTTTTCGCATTTCTGGGCCCATCGGTCTTGTCCGATGGGTTTTTGTTTGGATGGAGGCAGTCCGCGAAGGCGTCAATTTGTTTCCGGGGTATAGTAATTGCTAATCGTTGTCAAAACGGTAGCCGACGCTTTTAATCGTCACGATCCGGCCCGATTCCTTACCGAGTTTTTTGCGAAGTTGTCCGATGTGCATGTCGACAGTCCGCGTCTCGATGTTGGTGGAATCGTCATATCCCCAGACTTTTTCGAGAAGCACTTCCCGTGTCAACACACGACCGTGTGACCCCATGAGCGCGCGGAGCAGTTGAAATTCTTTTGCCGAAATCTCAACCTTTTTATTGTTCAAGCGGAGTTCAT
>MWBI01000077.1 GCA_002068945.1 Candidatus Omnitrophica bacterium ADurb.Bin314 | reverse complement strand
GTTGCCGAGGCCTTCGCCCTTCGAGGCGCCGCGCACGAGGCCCGCGATGTCGACGAAGTTCATGCGCGTGGGAATGATCTCTTTCGAGCCCGCGATCTTGGCGAGCGCGTTAAGGCGCGGCTCCGGCATCGCCACTTCGCCGACATTCGGCTCGATGGTGCAGAAGGGATAATTCGCCGCTTGCGCCGCGGCGGTCTTGGTCAGCGCATTGAAAAGCGTGGACTTGCCGACATTCGGCAAACCCACGATGCCGCATTTGAAACCCATAAGTACTTTCCTCGTTCGATCTATTTGCGCGCCAACGCATTCGCGGCCATGTCGCGCCAGATGCGCGCTTCCGGGCGCAGCGGCGGGGCGATTTTCTGTAGGCGACGCTCAAGCTCGGCCAGGCCGATCTCGGCGTCTTCGCGGCGGCCCATCTTGGCCATGAACGCGACATAGCGGCCGCCAGCCTCAAGGCCGGGAACGCGATCAGCCGCAAAGCGAAAGGCGTCATCCGCCTCCTGATTGCGGCCGAGGCCTTCATAGGCGCGGGCGAAGGCGAGCGCCACTTGTGGCGTCTCGCCTTCGCGGCCTTGTTTGCGCAATTGCTCAAGCCGCGCCAGCGCTTCATCCCAGCGGCCCAGTTCGAGCAGCGCGTCGGCATGGCCGCGAAGGACCGCTGGATCGTCGGCCCATTGCCCCTCGGCGGCGAGCGCCCATTGCGCTTCCGCGTCGGCCCAACGGCCGAGCGCGGCGGCGGCGTGCGCCACCTTCATGCGGTTGCCGACCGTCGGCGTGTCATCGAGCGCGCGCAGCGCATTGCGATACTCGCGTTCTGGATCAAGCGCGTGTTGGGCCACCTTGCCGACGCCGCGCGCGGTGCGCCCGCCCATCATTTCCGGCAGCAGAACAGCAAAAAAATAGAAGGCCGGCGCGATCACCGGGCCGATGATGAAGAGCCAGAGCCAAAACATCTCGCGCCCAGTGCGCACGACATGCATGCCGCACAGCAAAGAGGGCAGGTAGGTGAGGATCAGCATGAACATGCGTCACGGCTCTCCGCTGGCTTGTTGGCGCGGATTGGCTTTCTCGGCGGGCGCAAGGCGCATCACTTCGCCTTGATACTTTTCATCTTCGCCTTTGACGACGAACGGCGCCGCGCGCGCGCAGGCGTCCAGCAGCTTTTGCAGCCAATCGGTCTCGGCTTTGTAAAAGTCGCTGAGCACGTAATGATGCACGAGTTCTTTCTGGCCGGGATGGCCCACGCCCATCCGTGCGCGGCGAAAGCCTTCGCCGACTGATGACGCGATGATCGAGCGGATGCCGTTGTGACCCGCCGCGCCGCCGCCCGTCTTCATGCGGAAGCGGCCAGGCGCCAAATCAATCTCATCGTAGAAGACGACCACCTCGTGCGGGCCGAGCTTATGAAAGTTCGCGGCTTCGCCCACGGCGCGCCCGCTCTCGTTCATGAATGTCTGCGGCTTCAACAACAGCGTGCGCACGCCGTCGATGTGGCCTTCGGCAAGTTCGCCCTGGAATTTCTTCTTCCACGGCCCGAACCCATGCGCGCGCGCGATCGCATCCACGGCCATGAAGCCGATATTGTGTCGATTGCCTGCGTATTTCGGGCCAGGATTGCCGAGGCCGACAAGGAGCAGCATGGACGCCTTCTAGTCTTTCCTTCAGCAGGAAAGGAAGGCGTGCGTGCCTTCCTTACTTCTTGTCTTTGTCAGCCGGAGCGGCAGCGGCCGCCGGGGCTGCTTCAGCCGCCGGGGTTTCTTCCTTCTCGGCCTTACGGCCCGTGATCGTCGCGATCGTGAAATCGCGGTCAGCGATCACCGGACGCGCGCCAGCCGGCAGTGTGATCGACGAGATGTGGATCGAGTCGCCGATGTCCTTGCCCGTGAGGTCGACCACGATTTCTTCCGGGATCGCGTTCGCCTTCACCTTCAGCTTGATAGTGTGGCGCACGATGTTGAGCGCGCCGCCGCGCTTCAGGCCGGGCGATGCTTCGTGGTTCTTGAAATGCACGACGACGTCGATCGTGATCACCGAGTTTTCTTCGACGCGATAGAGATCGACGTGGATCGGCAGATCCGAAACCGGATGCAGCTGGATCGCGCGCGGAATCACCGGTTGACGCTCGCCTTTATGGTCGAGTTCGACCATGTGCGAGATGAACTTGCCCGAGCGGAGCGCCATTTCGACGTCCTTGGCGTTGATTTCGATCGGCACAGCGCCGCGCGGGCCGCCATAGAGCACGCCCGGGATGAGGCCGGCCTTGCGGGTGGCGCGCGCGCCGCCCGTGCCGATGCGCTCGCGCTGTTCAACGTTCAATACAATGCCGGCCATGGGCCCGTGCCCCTTCGAAATCCGCTATCGTCGGAAAAATGGAAGCGGGGCTAATAGCGGAAGGCGGCGCTCACCGCATATAAGCCGGTATTGATCCGGTCCGACCATTTTTACGATCACTGGCTGCAGTATCCCTTTCTCACGAATGGAGCTTGCCAGTTCATCAATGGCAACGGGATCGAAATGTTGCCGCGGCTGATTTTCGTTCGGCACGATGTGGTCGATGGGGATCAGCCTGAATGCGCCCTGCGGCTTTGCGGGCGCGGACACCGCAGCCTGACCAGACTGTGTTGCTGCAGGCGCCGAGGACACGCTCATGGCCGGTATCGCTGCAACCGAAGATGTTTTTTTTGTTTCCGCCTGCTCCCTGAGAAAACCATCCGGGATCAGTGCGCTTAATCCTTTGCCGAGGGCTTTTTTCGTCATAAAAGAACTCCTTTCGCGATCCTTCCGAGGATTTATTGAGCAACTTGTGTCTGTTCGTCCGCCGGTCCGGCGTCTCCAGGTTCTTGCTGGATTGCTGCGGGCGGCTCGCTTGCGATTTGTGCACGATCCGCCTCCGTCCCAAACCGTCTCAAAAATTCATTACCAAGCTCCACATAGGCTTGCGATCCGCGGTTCTGTGGGTCGTAAATGACCGCGGGCTTGCCAAAGCTTGGAGCCTCCGAAAGTTTTACGGATCGGGGAATCACGGTGTCGAACACCTTATCGCTGAAATAGCTCCGAACCTCATCGATCACTTGTTTGGTGAGGTTTGTCTGGAAGCTGGCCATGGTCAAAATAACGCCGCCGAGTTCCAGAGAATCGTTGAGGCTCTTCTTTACCAGCTGGTACGTATTTAACAGAGAGCTCAATCCTTCGAGCGCATAGTACTCACACTGCAGAGGGATAATTATGTAACTACTTGCAGATAAAGCATTTATGCTAATAAGCCCAAGCGATGGGGGGCAGTCCAGCAAAATAAAATCAAAAGCATCGGCTATTTTTTCAAGCTGTCTCTTAAGGACAAATTCCCGGTTTTCCTGATTGATAAGCTCTATCTCAGCCCCAGCCAGATGAGCGTTAGACGGTATAACAGACAAATTTTCAATAACTGTCGGTTTTATAACATCAGATGGCTTTGCGTTTTCCACAAGAAGTTGATATGTTGTGGATTCGTTTTCATTTTTCTCTAAACCAACGCCGCTCGTTGAGTTACCTTGAGAATCAAGATCTATCAGAAGTATCTTTTTCCCTTTTTGAGCCAATACTGTGGCTATGTTTATAACCGATGTTGTTTTTCCAACACCACCTTTTTGATTAAAAAAACAGAACACCTTTCCCATGAGAACCCTCCGCACGTTTCACGTGAAACATAAACAACTGACGAGCTGGCGAAACCGTCTGTAGTCTACTCTTCACGCACGCTTTGTTCAATTTCTTTTTTCATTTATAATATGATCGCCTGTCGAACACATAAACCTCTTAAATAAAATCAGCTCCTGGTTCTATGGGTTATTTTTCGAAAGAAATATCTCTACGACATATAAAATCATGTCACGGATAACTGTATGTTATTTTATTATAATATGATAGCGTTTTATGTGCTTTGCGTTTCACGTGAAACAACCATGATTTGCTCTGATGATTAGACCGATCGAGTCATTGCCAATGGATATCATAAGGAATCGGTGGAATACTGACAGTGCGCTTGCCTCAGAAAAACGTGAGCGATTTTTGCGGAGGATTATTTTTTGCTGGCGAGTCTTGCAATGTGGACTGCGAGCAGGGAAAGGTCGCACGATGAAATTCCTGGAATGCGAGACGCTTGACCTATGGAGTCTGGCTTTATCTGTTTTAGTTTTTCTTTCGCTTCCCGGCCAATCCCGTTCACGGTGTCGTAATCGACTTCGTCTGGAATTTTTCTCTTTTCGACTTTCTTGAAATTTTTGACCTCGATCATCTGTCGGGCGATATACCCTTCGTACTTTATCTCTGTTTCAAGATAATGGGCTTCGTTATCATCTAACTTTGATGAGTGTATCTTGTTGTCTGTCAATGCTTTATAGCTTGCTTCGGGCCTTTTTAGATAATGATATAGCGTATCGTTTCCTATCCGTGTTTCTCTGAGCTTTTTCAGATCATCTTCAATGGCCCGTTTCCGCTTGGCAAAGGCGTCGCGTTCCGCCTCACTCACAAGGCCCGCCTGGTAGCCATACTCCAGGAGCCGCATGTCCGCATTGTCCTGTCTCAGCAAAAGCCTGTATTCCGCGCGCGAGGTGAACATACGATACGGCTCCTTCGTTCCGCAGGTCACCAGGTCGTCGATCATCACCGCAATATAGGCCTCCGTCCTGTCCAAAATGAACGGCTCTTCTCCGCGAAGTCTTTTGAGGACATTGATTCCCGCCATAAGTCCCTGCGCCGCCGCCTCTTCGTATCCCGAAGTGCAGTTGATCTGGCCCGCAAGGAACAAACTTTTGATCTTCTTGTTCTCCAGCGTGTGCTTTTGCTGTGTCGGCGGAGCCGCGTCGTATTCGATCGCGTATCCAAACCTCAGGATTTCCGCGTCCTCAAGCCCCTCGATCTTGCGCAACGCCGCATCCTGGACGTCTTTCGGAAGCGATGTCGAGAAACCGTTCACATAAATCTCGTTTGTGTCCCGTCCCTCGGGCTCGAGATAGATCTGATGCCTTTCCTTTTCCGCAAATTTTACGATCTTGTCCTCGACCGACGGACAGTAGCGGGCTCCGATGCCGGCGATCCGTCCGGCGTAAAGAGGGGACCGGTGCAAGTTGTTGCGGATGATGTCATGCGTTTCAGCGTTGGTATAAGTGAGCCAGCAAGAAAGCTGGTCCACTTTCCGGTTTTTGGTCCGGTGGGAAAAAAACGGGGGAGGCTCGTCTCCTTTTTGTTCCTCGAGTTTGTTCCAGCGGATACTTTTACGGTGAAGCCGCGGAGGCGTCCCCGTTTTGAATCGCACGAGATCGATTCCGTGCGCGCGCAAAGAGTCCGAGAGGCCCACCGCGGGCGGTTCGTCGCGCCGGCCGCCGGGACACTTCTCTTCACCGACATGGATCAGCCCCTGCAGGAACGTTCCGGTCGTCAGAATCACGTTCCTCGCGAAAAAAGTCTCTCCTTCTTTCGTGCGAACTCCTCGACAGGCTCCGTCTCCGACGAGAATCTCCGCGACTTCGCCCTGCTTCAGGGTGATGTTTTTTTCTTCATCCAACGCGCGCTTCATGTAGCGCTCGTATTCATACTTGTCCACCTGCGCGCGGGGCGCCCAAACGGCGGGTCCCTTGGACCGGTTGAGCATGCGGAACTGGATTCCTGTGGCGTCCGTGGCGCGGCCCATTTCTCCGCCAAGCGCATCGATCTCGCGGGCCATGTGCCCCTTGGCAAGGCCTCCGATGGCGGGATTGCATGACATGCGCGCGATCGCATTCGTGTCGAGGGTAAGAACAAGGACGGGAAACCCGCCGCGCGCGATCGCAAGGGAGGCTTCTACGCCGGCATGACCGGCGCCTACTATGATGGCGGCGTATTCCCGGGTGGAATTCATTTTCAGTACGGGGTACGGAGTCCGGGGTGCGGCGAAAAACGAGTGTTTTTCAGCTCCGCACGCCGTACTCCGTGTTGTTTTTACTGGTCTTCGTGATGTAGAACGACGGCGATCCGGTTGATGAAAACCTGCTGGATGATCGAGAACAGGTTCTGGAGCGTCCAGTAAAGCGTCAATCCGGACGGCATGTTGTAGCAGATGAACCCGAAAAAGATCGGCATCAAATTCATGATTGCGGCCTGTTCGGGCGTCGAACCGGGCTGCTGCGGTATGGTCTTCTGATACCAGACCTGGGAGGCCGCCATCAGGATCGGAAGAAGGTTGAGCGAGTTCCATCCGAGAAGCGGCAATGACTGTCCGAACGTGACGAGCCGGTCAGGCGCCGAAAGGTCCGTGATCCAGCCGATGAACGGCGCGCCGTGCAATTCGATCGCTTCGGGGAGCAGGCGGAACATCGCGATAAAGATCGGAATCTGGATCAGCATCGGCAGGCATCCCATCACGGGGTTGACCTTGTTCCGGCGGTAGAGCTCCATAAGCTCCCGCTGTTGTTTCTGCGGATCATTTTTGTAGTGTTCCTGGAGCGCCTTCATCTTCGGCTGGATGGCCTGCATCTTTTTCATGTTGGCGTAGCTGACATGGGTGAGCGGCGCGAACACAAGTTTGATCAGGAGCGTGAGCAGGACGATCGCCCATCCGAAGTTATGCGTGAACCCGTAAAAAAACTTCAGAACCGCGAGCAGGATCGTCTTGAATCCTCCGAAGAATCCCCGGGAGAAAACATTCTCGAAATCAAAACCGAAACTCTTCAGTGTTTCATAGCGCTGCGGCCCCGCATAGACCAGGAAACGCTGAGACCCTTCGCTCCCCGGGGCAACGGTGAGAGGCTGCGGGTCAAGGGTTCCCGTTATGACCTCCCCGTCGGCCCGCGCGGACCCCGAGGCAATCCTGTTGTCGGGTTTCACCAGCAACGCGAAATATTTTTTGATCATGCCACCCCACACCGCCCCCTCGGGGACGGCAAAACCTTTCTTTTTCAGCTTCCCGAGATCGGCTGTATAAAGTTTTTCCGTGTAGGCCACGGCATCGAAGAACCCGTAGTTCTTTTGATAATCTTTCTCGTGGTTCATCCCGTAGGTCACTGTCGCGGGAAAGACCCTTTCGCGCGATGACAGGTTCTTGATCCGCACCGTGAGATCGATCACCGGCTTGTCGTCCCGCACCGTGAACGTTTTGGTGAGGATGTATTGCCCGGGAAGCTCATAAGCGAACTCGAACGTCTCATTCTTTTCTCCGCGGCGCGTCATTTTGAAGATCGTGTGCGCAAGATCCGCTGTTTCTCCTCTCAGGTTAACGGCGAAAATGCCGCCGGTCCGCTCCGGCGCATTAAAGAACTCTGTTTTGGTGAACGCTTCCCGTCCCGGCTCTCCTTTATAGAAAAGCCGCGTGACCGTTCCTCCCAGCGTGGAAAACTCGATCTGATAAAGCGCGTTTTCAAAGAGCGCCGTGGTGGCTTCCGCCGCTTCCCGGAGATAGGTCGTTTGGCTCGGCGTCAATGGCGCTTCGGTGGCCGCGGAAGAAGCGCTGGTCGCGACGGGTTTCTGCATCGCATTCGGGTAGAGCCATTTCACAAAAACGGGATAAAGTATGAAAATAAGGGCGGAAACGACGACAGCCTTCAAAAAGTTTTTTTCCATGCTCAATCCTCGACAGGGTCATAGCCGCCCGGATGGAACGGGTGGCATTTGCAAACACGTTTTGCCGAAAGCCATAAGCCTTTCCAGAAACCTTTTTTGGCAATGGCTTCTTCGGCGTAATGGGAACAGGTGGGTTCGAACCGACAGGCCGGTCCGATCAACGGGGTCATAACGGCCCGGTATGCTTGGAACAACCAGGAAAAAAATCTTTTCATACAAGAATGCCTGTTCTCCGGAAAAGTTCGCCGAGATCCCGATTCGTCTGTTCCTGGTCGGGTATCGCGCGCCCTTCTCTTGCTTTCACGAGGATCGCGATCCCGGGACGAAGCGCCCCCTGCGTCGCGCGGAACGACTCTCTGACCCTTCGTTTGATCAGGTTGCGTCTTGTGGCCCGAGCCTGGGTTTTTTTACTCACGACCACACCCAGCGCCGGTCTCGCCGACGGCTCGATCCCGACCGCCGACTTCTCGCCGGCCCAGACATAGAAAAAACGACCTCGTGCGAAAGTGCCCTTTTCGACGAGGTTTTTAAAAGCCGCCTGCCCGCGAAGCCGTTGCTCCGCCGTGAAGCGCTTTTCGTTTTTCAATCAGACTTGGGTCAGGCGCTTTCTGCCTTTGCGGCGACGGCGCGCGAGGATTTTTCGCCCGCTTTTCGTCCGCTTGCGGGCCAGAAAGCCGTGTTTGGAACGACGTTTTCTTTTGGAGGGCTGATAGGTCCGTTTCATGGTAGCGGATTATATCGAAAAAAAATTCGATATCCAGCTTTTTATTTCTTCTGCCGCGGTTCTTTCTTCCAATATTTATCTGCGATGAAAAAATTTTCTTTGTTATGGACATTTTTACCTATCCGGGTAAAATACTCCCTTTCTCCCGGAAATGTTCCTCTCTTTTTTCCGGGAGTTTTATTTTTTGTTCTTTTTAGCCTGTGAATATTCTGTTGATATTCTTTGTTTTAAATTTAATATCTTTTTTAACCAAGCTTGGAATCGTGTGTTTTTACAATCTCTTTTGTTTAATATCTTGTTGATAACTAATTATCCTCTTGGCTTGAAAGGGTTTGCGTAATGTTGCCTTCCAGCGACACGGATCTTTCCGGAACGTGGTCAAAAATTTCCTCCGTTCTTTCGAGAGAGCTTAGCGAGCAATCTTATAAGACATGGTTTGAGAATGTCTGGCTCCTGAAAGCGGATGCTTCGTCTATCACGTTGCGGGTTCCGGACAGTTATTATGGAAAGTGGCTTGAAGATCATTATCAGAATCTGATCCTCTCTTCCGCAGCCGAAATCCTCGGGAGGCCTGTTTCTGTTTCTTATCAGGTGGTTGCCGCTCAAAGCGTTACGACATCAACGCCTTCCGTGTCCGCGCCTCCCCGAGAGAAGGGACCGGGAACTATTTCTCTTAATTCCGCCTACACATTCGACAACTTTGTCATCGGGCCCGGTAATCGTTTCGCGCATGCGGCAGCTATGGCAGTAACGGATGCGCCCGCCAGACAATATAATCCTCTTTTTATTTATGGCCCTACCGGCCTCGGGAAAACACATCTTTTACAATCGATAGCTTGTGAGATCAGCAGGAAGAATTCTCATTTCAAAATTCTTTATATTTCCAGCGAACAATTTACCAACCAGTTAATCAATGCCATCCAAACACGCACAACACATCAATTTCGCGCAAAGTACAGAACGCTGGATCTTCTTCTTATTGATGATATTCATTCGATCGCCGGTAGAGATTCGACGCAGGAGGAGTTTTTTAATACCTTCAACTCTCTCTATGACGCCCACAAACAGATTGTTGTCACCAGCGATCGCCCTCCTAAAGAAATTCCGAGCCTTGAAGAGCGTCTCGTTTCCCGCTTTGGCTGGGGTTTGGTAACTGATATCCAGCCGCCCGATTTTGAAACCCGCGTTGCCATTCTTAAAAAGAAAATAGAAAAAGAAACGGTGTTGGTCCCGGATGATGTTCTTTATTTTATCGCGGGGAAGATCAAATCAAATATCCGGGAGCTGGAAGGGGCATTGATAAGGGTGGTGGCTTACTGCACCCTTACCCGGACAGCGCTGGATGTCAGGTTAACCCAGGATATCCTTAAAGATGCGGTTAAAGAAGAGGCACAAAAATTCTCTATAGAAGAAATCCAGAAAACCGTTGCGGATTATTTCCAGATTAAGGTTTCTGATCTTCGGGCAAAAAAAAGGACTCTTTCCGTTGTTCGTCCCCGGCAGATCGCCATGTATCTTATTCGGGAATTAACCGGACATTCCCTCCCGGAGATTGGTGAGTTTTTTGGGGGAAAGGATCATACAACTGTTTTACATGCCTGTAATAAAATTTCCCGAGAAAAAGAAAAAGATATCGGGTTGCGGGGGATATTGGATAAAATAACAAGCCTGTTGAGAAAAGAAGGGTGATGATCCACAGGTGATTTTTTTTGTAATTATTTCAAAATAAAACAGTTAGGGAATTATCCACATTTTCACAAGTACTGGTTCTACGACGACTGTTTTTTAAAAAAGACAGAAGGAGAGATAGGGATATGGAAATTAAAGTCCAAAAAAGCGATCTCGTCAGAAAAATAGCCTTGGGTGTTAATATTGCGGGCGGAAAGCCGAGCACCCTTCCCATTTTAAATAATCTTCTCCTTGAAACCCGAAAAGAAGGGGGAGTGAAAGTTGTTGCTACAGATATGGAGGTGGGAATTTCTGCGACCCTTCCTGCGGAAATCGCACAAAACGGAAGCATCACGGTTCCTGCGAGGAAATTTTATGATATTGTCAAAGAACTTCCCGAGGGGGAGATTGATATTTCGGTGACAAAAAACAACACCGTGAATATCAAATGCGGCAAATCATATTTCAAGATTATGGGCCTGGATAAGGAGGATTTCCCGAAACTCCCCGCGTTTTCCCTGGACCAGGCGATAGAAATTGAACAAAGTGTGTTAAAAGAGTGTTTAACCCTGACTTCCTTCGCGATTTCTCATGATGAGACAAGATATGTGTTGAATGGCGTGCTTGTGTCTTTTCAGGAAGGGGGTATCCGTTTTGTTGCGACGGACGGACGGCGGCTCGCGTTTTATAAAAAAGAGATCAAAAAGAAAATAAATATAAAAAACGACATGATTATCCCCGCCAAAACCATACATGAATTACTTAAATTACTCGAATGGGATGGTGTGATAAAGATTACACAGTCCCAAAACAAGATCATATTTGTTTTGGATGACACCTACCTGAGTTCGAGCTTGATTGAAGGGAATTTTCCAAATTACGAACAAGTGATACCAAAGGAAGAAAAAACCACAGCGGTTGTAAATCGCGAGGAACTCCTCCAGGCAGTTCGTCGCGCATCGCTTTTAACCTCCTCGGAATCCCCCGCGTTAAAATTCGATTTTATCAAAGGGAAAGCCCTGGTTTCGGCAAAATCCCCCAATATGGGAGAGGCGAAGGAGGAATTACCGGCGGAATTCAAAGGGCAGGAAATCACGATCGGGTTCAACCCGAACTATCTCATGGATGTTTTAAAGAACCTGACGGATGAAAATATCACCATCTCACTGACCGAACCGGATAAGCCGGGGCTTGTGAAGGGACGCGAAGGATATTTATACGTGATCATGCCGATGCAGCTTAATTAAACGGTAAAAAGCGCCGATAACAGAGCGCAAAGCATACGATGGACTGCATAAAGAACATCCTTCCCGCCGTGATCCGAAGCATGGAAAGTCCTGAAAAACAGACGCGAGGAAGGTTGATGTCAGAGTGGCCGGGAATCGCGGGAATAAAGCTGGCGCCACACACAAAACCGCAGCTGACCCGAAAAGGAATTCTCTACGTTCACACGGATGAACCGGCGCTGGCGTACGAGATCAGCCAGCGTTATCGGGCAACGCTTCTTAAACGCGCTCAGGCCGTTTTGGGAGAACGGACGGTCAAAGAGCTAAAAGTTTTAGTGGGGAAATAAAAATGGCACGGGAAGAAAAGGTTAAGGATATATCGGGCGGGAAGTACGACGCGACAAAGATTCAGGTCCTGGAGGGCGTGGACGCGGTCCGGAAACGGCCCGCTATGTATGTCGGCGACACGACGCTCCGCGGACTGCATCACCTTGTGTATGAGGTGGTGGATAATTCGATTGACGAAGCCCTTGCGGGTTACGCGACGCGCGTGGACGTGGTGATCAACGCAGACGGCAGCTGTTCGGTGGCCGACGACGGGCGAGGGATTCCCGTTGATATGCACAAGACACAGAAGAAGTCCGCGCTCGAAGTTGTTATGACAACGCTGCACGCCGGCGGGAAGTTCGACAACAAAGCCTACCGTGTTTCCGGCGGATTGCACGGCGTCGGCGTGTCCTGCACAAACGCCCTTTCCGCATGGTGCGAGGTAACGGTCCGCCGTGACGGGAAGCTCTGGCACCAGCGGTATGAACGCGGCCGCCCGGCATCAAAGGTGACGGAAAAAGGGAAAACCAGGGAGCGCGGCACGACGGTCACCTTCCTCCCGGACAAAGAGATTTTTGAAAAAACGGAATTCAGCTTCGATGTCCTGTCGAACCGCCTGCGCGAGCTCGCCTATCTCAACAAGGGCGTCCGCGTCACGATACGTGACGAGCGGGTGAAGAAGGATATCAAGGAGCACGTTTTCCTGTATAAAGGCGGTATCTCGGAATTCATCCAGTACGTCAACCGCTCGAAAAACCCCATCCACAAGAAGATTTTTTATGTGGATCGCACCAAGGATGGGGTTGAGGTTGAGGCGTCGATCCAGTACAACGACGGCTACAGCGAGGACGTCTTCTCGTTCGCGAACAACATCAACACGATCGAGGGCGGCACGCATCTGAGCGGATTCAAGACCGCTCTCACCCGCGCTACCAACCAATACGCGAAAAGCAAGAACCTTCTCAAGGACATGGAAGGGCTTTCCGGCGTCGACCTCACGGAAGGGCTCGCGGCGGTCATCAGCGTCAAAGTGCCGCGTCCGCAGTTCGAAGGACAGACCAAGACCAAGCTCGGCAACGGCGAGGTTGAAGGCATCGTTTATTCCGTGATCTATGAAAGTCTCGGTACGTTCTTTGAAGAGAACCCGCCCGTCGCCAACAAGATTGTCGAAAAAGCGGCGCTCGCTTTCCGCGCGCGCGAGGCGGCGCGAAAAGCGCGGGAGCTGACCCGCCGAAAGGGCGCTCTCGAATCCGCATCGCTTCCCGGCAAGCTCGCGGATTGTTCCGATGAGGATCCGGTGAACAGCGAGATGTATCTTGTCGAGGGAGACTCGGCCGGCGGTTCGGCCAAGCAGGGCCGCGATCGCAGGTTTCAGGCCATTCTCCCTCTCCGCGGCAAGATCATCAATGTTGAGAAAGCCCGCATCGACAAGATTTTGTCTAACGAGGAGATACGGACCATCATCACGGCGATCGGGACCGGCATTGAGGATGAGTTCAACATTGAAAAACTCCGCTATCACAAGATCATCATTATGTGCGACGCCGACGTTGACGGCAGCCATATCCGGACGCTCCTGCTCACGTTCTTCTACCGGAAGATGAGAAAGCTCATCGAGAACGGACACGTCTATATCGCTCAGCCGCCGCTCTATAAGATCAAGCGCGGCAAGGAAGAACAATACATCCAGACCGAAGACCAGATGAACAACATCCTGCTCGATTTCGGTCTCAAGAACACGACCCTGAAGAAGGTCGGGACAAAGTCGGTCTACGAAGGGAAGGGCCTTCGCGAGCTGATGGATCTTGTCCAGGCCATGGAAGACCTCGAACGGTCGCTTGCCCGGAAAGGTATCTTCCTGCACAGGTTCATGGAGCAGCAGGACAAGAAAAAAGGATTCCCGACGCATCTTGTCCGGCTTTTTGAAAAGAACGAGGACGTGTTCCTTTATTCCGAGAAGGAAGCCAACGACTATATCGACGACATCGAGGCGGAATACCGCAAAAAGATCGAAGCGGAACGCCGGGCTGAGGAAAAAGAAGAGAAGAAAAAAGAGGACAAGAAAACCAAGGACGCCAAGGTCAAAAAGAAAGCCCCGGCCGGGAAAAACGAGGAAGAGGAAGAAGAAATCTCCTTCCAGAGCGTTTACGGGTTGATCGAGATCTTCGAGGCCGCGGAATTCGAGAAAGCCAAAAAACGCCTCGAGAAATACAATCTTGCCTTCGAGGATTTCGAGGGTGGGGACGAGCGGAAATTCGAGATATTGCTCGACGGCAAGGAAAAGGGCGAGCTGCGGGCGCTGCGCGAGGCCCTCGGCAAGATCAAGGCGTGGGGCAAGGAAGGCATGACGCTTCAGCGGTACAAGGGCCTTGGAGAAATGAACCCCGAACAGCTCTGGGGAACGACGATGAACCCGGAGACGCGCACGATGCTGAAAGTGACGTTGGACGACGCGATCGAGGCCGACGAAATTTTCTCGATCCTCATGGGCGACGCGGTGGAACCCCGCCGGGAATTCATCGAACGGCACGCGAAAGCGGTCCGCAACCTTGATATTTAAGCTCTCATAAAGGAAAAAAGAAATGGCTGAACAACCGCAACAACAGAAGAGCTTGTACGCAATGAACGAAAAGGTCCTCCTGCGTCCCATCGAGGAGGAAATGAAGGATTCGTACATCGACTATTCGATGTCCGTGATCGTCGGGCGCGCCCTGCCGGATGTGCGCGATGGCCTGAAGCCGGTACACCGCCGCATTCTTTTCGCGATGAACGAGCTCGGCCTCGCCCACAACAAGCCCTACAAGAAATCCGCGCGCATTGTCGGTGAAGTGCTCGGCAAATACCACCCGCACGGTGACACGGCGGTCTACGACTCCCTCGTCCGCATGGCGCAGGACTTCTCGCTCCGCTACCCGCTTGTGGAGGGGCAGGGAAACTTCGGCTCGATCGACGGCGACAGTGCCGCAGCAATGCGTTATACCGAGGCCCGGCTTGCCGGGGCCACAGGAGACTTGCTGGCTGATATCGACAAGGAGACGGTCGATTTCACGCCGAACTTCGACGAATCGCTTACGGAACCGATGATCCTTCCGGCCAAGATACCGAACCTGCTCGTGAACGGGTCCTCCGGTATTGCGGTGGGCATGGCGACGAACATCCCGCCGCACAACATGAGCGAGGTCGTGAACGCCATCATCGCGACGATCGATAATCCGGACGTGACCGTCAAAGAGCTCAGCAAGATCGTGACGGGACCCGACTTTCCGACGGGCGGGATGATTGTCGGCCGCGACGGGATCAGGAAAGCTTACGAGACGGGCCGCGGGCAGATCGTGATGCGCGCCAGGGCGTCGATCGAAACAGGGCGCAACAAGAAAGACGCCATCATCGTTTCGGAGATTCCGTATCAGGTCAACAAGACCAATCTGATCGAGTCCATCGTCCGGCTGGTGGAAGACAAGCGGATCGAGGGCATCTCCGACATCCGCGACGAATCAGACCGCGACGGCATGCGTGTTGTGATCGAGCTCAAAAAAGACGCGGTCGCGCAGATCGTGCTGAACAATCTTTACAAGCACACGCAGATGCAGAGCTCGTTTGGCACGATCATGCTCGCTCTTGTGGATGGCCAGCCGCGCATCCTCACGCTCAAGCAGATGCTTGAGAAGTTCATCGAATACCGCATTGAGGTCATCCTGCGGCGGACCCGGTTCGAGCTTGATAAGGCCGAGAGGCGGGCGCATATCCTTGAAGGATACAAGATCGCGATCGCCAACATCGACAAGGTCATCAAGATCATCCGCACGTCCAGGAGCCCTGAGCTCGCCAGGGAAGGCTTGATGAAGGCCCTCAAGTTGTCCGAGGTCCAGGCGAAGGCCATTCTCGAATTGCAGCTTCAGCGCCTTACGCAGCTCGAGCGATTGAAGATCGATGAGGAATATCTCGATCTCATCAAAAAAATCGAATACTACAAATCGGTCCTGAAAAGCCGCCACAAGGTGCTTGACATCATCAAGGAAGAATCGCAGGAAATCCTCAAAAAATACGGCGACGAACGGCGCACGCAAATCGTCGCGGCCGAGGGCGATATCGATATCGAAGACCTGATCGCGCAGGAGGATGTGCTGGTCACGATCTCCCATGCGGGCTACATCAAACGCATCCCGGTCTCTATGTACCGGCGTCAGCACCGCGGCGGAATGGGTGTAACGGGCGCGGGTGTCCGCGACGAGGAGGACTTCATCGAACATATGTTCATGGCGTCCACGCATGACTTCATCCTTTTCTTCACGAACCAGGGCCGCGTCTATTGGCGGAAAACCTACGACATCCCGCAAGGGTCGCGGCAGTCGAAGGGCAAGGCGATCGTGAATCTTTTGTCGCTCGCCCAAAACGAAAAAGTCTCAAGCTTTCTCCAGGTGAAGGAGTTCGACGACAAGATGTACGTTGTCATGGTCACCGCAAAAGGCGTCATCAAGAAGACGAACCTGATCGAATATTCCCGTCCGCGCTCGACCGGCGTGAACGCCATTACGCTACGCGATAAGGACGAACTCGTGGCCTGCAAGATCACGACCGGCAAGGACGAGATCTTCATGGCCACCCGCGAAGGAAAGGCCATCCGCTTCAGGGAGAAGGACGTCCGCGACATGGGCCGGACGGCGAGCGGCGTTCGTGGCATGAACCTCGGCAAGTCGGACGAGATCGTGGCCGTCGAAGTCGTGAATCCGAAAGCGACCGCGTTGACGGTTACGCAGAACGGTTTTGGCAAGAAGACGCCGTTCGCGCAGTACCGGATTCAGTCCCGCGGCGGCAAGGGCATCATCAACGTGAAGGTCTCATCAAAAAACGGCGAGGTCGTGAACGTCCTGACCGTGGCCGAAGAGGACGAGATCATTCTCGTGACGACGGGCGGGATGGTGGTTCGTTGCCCCGTCAACCAGATCCGGACTTCCGGACGGAACGCCGTAGGCGTCAAGGTCATGCGGCTGCACGAAAAGGACAAGATTGCCTCCGCGACGCGAGTGGTCGCTAAGGACGAGGGAGGCGGCTCGGCCAGCGATGCCCGGCAGCTGGATCTGATCGACGGGAAGAAGGGTAAAAAGTAGGACGATTTTTATGCTCGACCTTAAATTTATTCGGGAAAATCCGGATACCGTCAAAAAGGGGCTTGCCTCCAAAGGGGTTGCTTTTGACCTGGACGCGTTTTTGTCACTGGATGCGGAGCGGCGCTCCATGCTTAAAGAAGCCGAAGAGTTGAAGGCCAAGCGGAACGAGGCGAATAATTTAATCGTCAGACTCAAGAAAGAAGGGAAAGGTGCTGACGAAGTTATATCAGAAATGAAGGCTGTTTCCCAAAAAATCGGCGTTTTAGACCATAAAGTGGGTGAAATCGACAAAAAGTTTGCCGGTTTAGCGCTTTCAATACCAAATATGCCGCTTCCGGATGTCCCTGTTTCAAAGGGACCTGAGGGAAACAAAGTAGTGCGAACATGGGGTGAGCCAAAGAGGCTTGACTTCAAACCGAAGGACCATTTAGACCTGGCCATAGCTCTCGGGTGGGTCAGCATGGAGGCCGGGAGCAAGATTACCGGAGCTGGTTTCCCGGTCTATAAGGGAATGGGGGCAAGGTTGGAACGGGCCCTTATAAACTTTATGCTCGATCTCCACGTTTCCAAACACGGCTATACGGAGGTTTGGCCGCCTGCGATCGTGAATCGTGCCTCGATGAAGGGGACCGGGCAGATTCCCAAAATGGAAGGAGATATGTACGCGCTTGTCGCCGATGAGGGGGAAGAAAAAGGGTCGCATTTCCTGATCCCGACCGCGGAAGTGCCCGTCACGAATTTTCATCGGGACGATATTCTGGAAGAAAAAGACTTGCCGGTCAAATACGCGGCGTATTCGCCGTGTTTCCGGAAAGAAGCCGGCTCGTATGGGAAAGACACCCGGGGCCTTTCCCGCGTCCATCAGTTCGACAAGATCGAAATGGTGAAGTTCGTAAAACCGGAAACATCCGGCGGCGAGCTCGAAAGTCTCGTCCGCGATGCCGAAGACGTCTTGCAGGCCCTTGAGCTTCCTTACCGGGTCCTTCTGCTTGGTAGCGGGGACATGAGCTTCGCGGCGGCAAAATGTTATGACCTCGAGGTTTGGGCTCCCGGCACCCAAAAGTGGTTCGAGGTTTCAAGCTGCAGCGTGTTCACGGATTTCCAGGCCCGGCGCATGAACATCCGCTACCGGGACAGCAAAACCAGGAAGCTCGAGTATGTCCATACGCTGAACGGGTCCGGAGTCGCTCTCGCGCGAACGGTCCTTTGCCTTCTGGAGAATTTCCAGACGCCGGACGGAAAAATTGATTTCCCGAAAGCGCTCAAGCCATATCTCGGGTTGTAATTCCCGGCTATATCGTTCCTTGACCGAAATCACGGAAGAACATAGACTCTAGCGCCATTTTTTTGACAGAGACCCGCTTGTTTAACCAGAAACGGGCGGGGTCCTCTATGAGGACTGGCCCCGCGCTGTTTTCGATCGCGCGGAACAGACGCTCAGTTGTGGAGAGATGCCGGAGCGGTTGAACGGGCGCGCCTGGAAAGTGCGTAGGCCTCGAAAGGGGTCTCCAGGGTTCG
>MWBI01000076.1 GCA_002068945.1 Candidatus Omnitrophica bacterium ADurb.Bin314 | reverse complement strand
CCCGGGAGCCTCTCCGGCTTCTGCCGCCGCAAAAAGACGGCGGACAACCCCTGATGAAAGCGCTTGCGGAGCGGAAGAGCACGCGGGAATTCAGCGGCGAAGAGCTGGCCCCTCAGGTCCTTTCCGGCCTTCTCTGGGCCGCGGCCGGCGTGAACCGCCCGGACGGACGACGGACTGTACCCTCAGCGCATAATGCCCGCGAGATCGATATTTATGTCGCCAAAAAAGAAGGACTTTACCTGTATAATGCCGAACAACATGCGCTGATTCCGGTGCTCGCGAAAGATATCCGGCCGTTTGCCGGGAAGCAGGATTTTGTCCGGGAAGCGCCGATAGGGCTGATTTTCGTTGCGGACCCCGGCAAATTTCGCGGCGGTTCCGAAGAGGACGCGAAATTCTACAGCGCCGCGGACACGGGATTCATCAGCCAGAACGTCTATCTTTATTGCGCGTCCGAGGGACTCGCGACCGTGGTTCTTGGCTGGATCGACCGGGAGCGTCTCGCGAAGGAGATGGGGCTTCGGCCGGAGCAGAAGATCATCCTGACGCAGCCGGTGGGGTATGCGAAAAAAAATGACCGGTAAACCATGCGGGATCGATCCCCGGCATGATCGCCGGCGGGAAATAACCCGATTGATTTATGAATAAAGCACAGCTTGTCTCAAGCGACCGAAAACATATCTGGCATCCGTTCACCCAGATGCGGGATTGGCAGGAGGAAGAATTCCCGGTCATCGAAAAGGGAGCGGGCTGCTATCTGATCGATGTGGATGGGCGGCGGTATCTGGACGGCGTGTCGTCGCTCTGGTGCAATGTGTTCGGGCACCGGGTCCCTGCGATCGACAAGGCCGTCAAGAGGCAGCTCGGAAAGATTGCCCACACGACGTTTCTCGGTCTCTCACATCCGGCGGCGATCGAGCTGTCGGAAAAGCTGATCGCGATCGCCCCGAAACCGTCGCCCGGGAGCGGTGACCGTCCGCTGACGCGGGTGTTCTACTCGGATTCCGGTTCCGAATCGGTCGAGATCGCGCTGAAAATGGCGTATCAGTACTGGCAGCAGCGAGGACAACCGAAAAAAAAGAAGTTCGTCAAACTCACGAACGCTTATCATGGCGACACGATCGGGTCCGTGAGCGTGGGCGGGATCGATCTTTTTCATCAAATCTACCGGCCGCTTCTCTTCGAGACCCTGGAGGTTCCCTCTCCGTACCGCTACCGGTGGCCCGCGAGCGATGACGCGGAACAGGTCAAGCAAGAATCCCTCGAGATGATGGAAAAGGTTCTGCGCGAAAACGCGGAGGAAGTTGCCGCGCTTGTGATGGAACCGCTCATGCAGGGTGCCGCGGGGATGATCGATCAACCCGCGGGATACATTTCCCGTGCGAGGGAGCTGACGCGAAAGTATAATACGCTCTTGATCTTTGACGAGGTCGCGACGGGTTTCGGGCGAACGGGGAAGCTGTTTGCGGCTGAACACGAAGGCGTGATCCCCGACATCATGACCGTGGCCAAGGGGCTTACGGGAGGCTATCTTCCGCTCGCCGCAACCCTAACAACAGAACGGGTTTATGAAGCGTTTCTCGGGCAATACGAGGACTTCAAGACCTTTTTCCACGGGCACACGTACACGGCGAACCCGCTTGCGTGCGCGGCGGCGCTCGCGACGCTCGAGCTTTTCAAAAAAGACCGGACGATCGAGAAACTTCAGCCGAAGATCGCGCTTTTGCGGAAAAGATTACAGGATTTTTACAAGCTCGACGCGGTGGGGGATATCCGGCAGGCCGGAACCATGATCGGGATTGAATTGGTTCGGGACAAACGAACAAGGGCGGAGTTCGCGCCGAAAGAGAAGATCGGGGTGCGCGTGATCGAGCTCGCAAGAAAAAAAGGCGCGATCCTGCGGCCGCTCGGTCCGGTGATTGTCCTGATGCCTCCGCTTGCGATGACGGAAAAAGAACTGAACAGATTGCTTGATATCGCGTATGAGTCTATAAAGGAAGGAACGGAATGATTATTGCCTGCAAAACGCACAACACACAGCGCGTACTCGGAAAACTTCCCTGTTGTGCGTTGTCCGCGGCCCGTGGCGCGAGGGTCTCATGAAGGCCGGTATTTTCATCACAGGCACGGATACAGAAGTCGGGAAGACCATTGTTTCGGCGGGGCTTGCGCTCTGTCTCCGCGATCGCGGCATCAAGGTCGGGGTGATGAAGCCGGTCGCGACCGGTTGTTACGGCGCGGAAGAAAGGCTCATCTCCCACGACGCGGCATTCCTGATGGAGGCGGCCGAAGGCCAGTTCCCGCCGCTTCACAGCCCCGCGCGTTTCCGGAACCCGCTTTCACCGAACGTTGCCGCGATGCTCGAAAAGAAGGAAGTGAACGTCGATCGCATCCTCAAAAGTTTCCGCGATCTCGGCAAACACTACGATTACATGATCGTGGAGGGAATCGGCGGAATCATGGTCCCGCTGAAAAAGGATTACTATGTCGCGAACCTGATCCGCGACATGAAACTGCCGGTGATCGTTGTGAGCCACGCCGGTCTCGGGGCGATCAATCACGCGCTGCTGACGGTCGATGCCGCCATGATCCGCGGGCTGGAGATCAAAGGCATTATTTTCAACCGGGTCGCCGTCAGCAATTATTCCCTGGCTGAACTGACGAATCCGAAAGTGATCCACGACCTCTCGGGTGTTCCGATCCTTGGGAGCCTTCCCGATATTGACGATCTGCAGGTCGAAAGCTGCAGTTTCGGCAGGCTCAAGGACGTGTTCCGGGAGCGCATCCAGGTCGACAGGATTCTGGGCGACGCCTTCTCGAAAGCCGTTCCCAAAGCTTAACCCGAAAGGAGCGAAACATTGCTTCCTGCAAGGACACAGGGGATCCGTCTCGAAAGAAAAAAAGAGGCGGCCCTTCTTAACACCCTCAAGCGGCCCTATCTGATCAAGCGGCTCCGGATCACGCCCGTTTCCTGCGAGGGAATACCGTGTTCGCCCTGTGTGGCGGCCGGCGACAGGGTCGAGGCCGGTGCGAGGGTCGCGATACCGGCGGACGCAAGAGGGATTCCCGTCTTTTCCGGTATTTCGGGGAAGGTCGAGACCGTCGGGAAACGGAGCTTACCGGAAGGCGGGGAGGAAAGCTTTATCGAGATCGCGGCGGAAAGCGATTTCAAACAGGCTCCGCCCAAATTCGTCACCCCGCGCGCGGACGCCGAATCTCTTTCCGGTCCGGACCTCTTGAACCTTTTCTGTGAGCTCGGTCTCGTGGTGACGGATGGAACGAACGAGCCCCTGCGCCGCCGCCTGGAAACGGAGGGCAAACCGCCGCGCACGATCGTCATCAATGGTTGCGAACCGGAGCCGTACGTCTCGTCCGAGAACATCCTCATGACGGGACACTTGCCCGAGGTTCTTAAAGGAGCGGAGCTTTTGAGAAAAGCATCCGGTGCCGAGCGCGTTGTTTTTTTGATCGAGGATGCCGAACGCGAACTTTTCGAGCTTGTTAAAAGCAAGATTTACCTTCTCAAGGCGGCCTCCTTCGAGGTTTTCAAGGTCCCCGCGATCTACCCGATGGGAGCGGCAGATTTCCTGCCGGCGGAATTCTCTCTTGATTCCCGGATCCTCAACGCCTCGACGGCCCATGCCGCCTATGAAGCCGTTTATTTCGGGAAACCCTTCTTTGAGCGGATCGTGACCGTGGCCGGTGAATGTGTGGCGGAACCGAGGAACCTCTGGCTGCCGTTTGGAGTCTCGTTCCGGGAAGCGGTCCGGGCCTGCAAGGGGTTTTTGCGCGAACCGGCGAGGCTGATTGCGGGAGGGCCAATGCGGGGGACCGCCCAACGGGGGGACGGAACGGCGGTCGTGACGCCC
>MWBI01000075.1 GCA_002068945.1 Candidatus Omnitrophica bacterium ADurb.Bin314 | reverse complement strand
ACTTCAAGGACAAGAAAAGCCATTATGTCCCGGAGGACGAATGGACGATTTTTGAGAATACGCACGACCTGATCCAGCTCTTTAGCCCCGACGGCATCCTCCTTGACGTGAACCCGTCCTGGCGCCGCGTCCTGGAACGCCCGGACGATGACATCACTCAGCTTTCCGTTTTCAGCGTGGTTCACCCCCGGGACCATGACGGATTCCGGAAAGCGGTGGCAGACGTACTCAAAGGGCAATCCCCCCGGAAGATCGGGATCACGATGGTCTCCCAATCCAACCGGGAGATTATCGCGGAGGGAAGCGTCGATCTGATTGGCGGCCATCAGGGGAGCAAGGTCCTGCGGTGTATTCTTCACGATATCACGAAACGCCGGAAATACGACGAGCTGAAGGATGAATTCGTCGGGACCATCTCCCACGAACTGCGGACCCCTCTGACGGTTGTGAGGGAAGGAATGGCCCAGATCCGGGACGGCCTTCTCGGCGGCGTGACGCCGGCCCAGAGGGAGGTCCTCGACATGGTCCTCCAGAGTATCGACCGTCTCGGGCGGATCATCAATGACCTGCTGGATGTTTCCAAACTGGAGTCGGGTCAGGTGCATCTGAAGAGGACCCTCTGCAACATGACGGGAATCGCGCGGGAGATTCTGGCCAACTTCGAAGGGCTTGCCTCGCAGAAGGGGATCGAGCTCAGGCTTGAGGCCGCAAGCGACGTGATCGAGGTCTATCTCGACCGCGACAAGTTCATCCAGGTCCTGACCAATCTCGTCGGCAACGCGATCAAGTTCACGTCCGTGGGATACGTCAGGATCTCGCTGCGGGAGCTCGAAGGGTTTGCGGAATGCAAGGTCTCGGACACCGGTCGCGGCATTTCGGGCGAGGACCTGTCAAGGGTCTTCGAGAAATTCCGGCAGTTCGGACGCGCCGTGGGGCCCGGAATCGGCGGCACGGGGCTCGGGCTTTCGATCTGCAAAAAACTCATCGAACTCCATCATGGGAAGATATCGATCGACAGCTACCCGCTGAAAGGCACGTCCGTCACCGTGCTCCTTCCCAAGTATACGTCGCGCGAAATCTTTCGCGAGCACATCGCTCAAGCCCTCAATCGGTGTGCGGAAGAGGGCGGTACCTTGTCGCTCATCATTTTCGATATCGTGGATTTTGAAACGGTCAAGCGAACGCTCGGCGAGGGGCACGTCAGGGAGATCGTCGCGAAGATCGAGAAGCTCATGAATGACAGCCTGCGCCGGGCCGCGGATGTCGCGATCCGGGACACCAAAGCGCTCCTCATCCTCCTTCCGGACACGAAAAAAGAGAACGCGTTCATCGTGCTCGGCCGTCTCTACCAGCTTCTCGAGGAATTCCTCGCCCGGATCAGCCCCGACTCCGGGATCGAGATCCACTCGAGCGTCGCAACCTTCCCCGAGGACGCCCGGACGGTCGACGATATCCTGAACAGGATTTATGATTGACGCTGCGGGAGCCCTCTGATGCCGTTCAAGGTCCTCATTATTGATGATGAACCCCATATCCTGATTATGGTTGCGAACCGTCTTCGTGCGAACGGTTATGAGACGGCGACCGCGCTTTCGGGAGCCCGGGGGCTCGAGTTCGCGCTCCGGTCAAAACCCGATCTGATTCTTCTCGATTCCGTCATGCCGGAGATGCCGGGTGAAGAAGTGCTTTACCGGATCAGGCAGGACGGGGAGCTAAGGGGAATTCCCGTTATCATGCTGACGGCCGATGTCAAAAAGACCGCGGTGTCCGAATTCCGGCTGCGGGGCGCGAAGGAGGTCGTGTTCAAACCCTTTACGCCCGAAGAGTTGTTGCAAACAGTCCGAAAGGTCCTCGGACCCGCCGGCTGAATTCCCCTCAGCGTGTCTTCCCGGCTTTGGTTCACCCGGAACATGACGTGTGAGGTCGAAGGCTGTTCACCGGCACGGCTCTCGGGTCCTTGACGAGGCCTCCCCGGTTATTATTTTCGCAAATTTTTTAAAAATATCCGGACTCCTGGGGTAAAATCAGCCGTTATGAGAATTTCATCCATATACCGCGCCGGTCAGCCGGTGATCTCGTTCGAGTTTTTTCCGCCCAAGACCCCGGAAGGGGAGCGGAAACTTTATGAATCCGCGGCCGAACTCAAGGAGCTTCATCCGGCATTCGTGTCGGTGACTTACGGGGCGATGGGGAACACCCAGGCGAATACCCTGCGGGTCGTCAGCGAGATCCGGAACCGGATCGGGATCGAGACCGCGGCCCATTTGACCTGCGTCGCGCACTCCCGCGGCGAGATCAGCGGAATCCTCGAAAAGCTGGCCGCGGCCCGGATCGAGAACATCGTGGCCCTTCGGGGCGATCCGCCGCAGGGGGAGACCGAATTCAGGCCGGTCGCCGACGGGTTCCGCCATGCGTCCGAGCTTGTGAAGTTCATCCGTTCGTGTTCGCGGTTCGGCGAAGCATTCGATCTGATCGTGGCCGGTTATCCGGAAGGCCATCCCGAGTGCCGGGACCTCCGGAAGGACCTCGAACATCTCAAGATCAAGGTGGACGCGGGCGCGAACGCGGTCAACACGCAGCTTTTCTTCGAGAATGGTTTTTATTTCGATTTTGTGGAACGGGCGCGCAAGGCCGGGATCACGGTTCCGATCGTTCCGGGGATCATGCCGGTCACGCACGGCCCCCAGATCGAGAAGTTTTCGAAGATGTGCGGGACGAAGATCCCCGGCGAGATCCGCCGCGCGATTGAGCGATTCGGAGACGATCAGGATTCGATCATCCGTTTCGGGATCGATTACGCGACCCGGCAGTGCCGCGGCCTTTTGGACGGCGGGGCGCCCGGGCTTCATTTCTACACACTGAACCAGTCGCGGGCGACGAGGAAGATTTACTCGAACCTCGGCCTTGCGGACTGACAACGGAACGTAAAGGTTTTATTCATGGTGAACTGGCGTATCGGGGAGATTCTGGTCCGGAAAAAACTCATCGACTGGAAACAGCTCGAAGAAGCGCTGCTCGAACAGGAAAAGACGCGCGAATCCGTGGGCGAAGTACTCGTGCGCCGGAAGTTTATCCCGCGGTTCCTTCTCTACAAGACGCTCGCGGAACGGCACGCGATGCCTTTTGCGGATCTTTCCCGTATCCGTATTGATGAGGCCGCGATTCGCCGGGTGCCGCAAAGTATCGCTCAAAAACACGGGATCATTCCGGTCGAAATCCGGGGGAGAACGCTTGTGATCGGGATCGGGGATCCGACGGCGGCCATTCCGGAAGCTGAGCTCGCGACCCTCGCGAAGGTCGATAAAATCCACGCGGTCCTCTGCACGCCCGAGGCGGTGAGGGCGGCGATTGCGGCCAATTACAACGGTCGGAAGACGGGAGCCTGATGATGAAAAAGACCAGCATGCGTATCGAAAAAGATTCACTCGGCGAGAGGGCGGTCCCCGCTTCCGCCTACTACGGTGTCGAAACCGTTCGCGCGCTTGAGAACTTTCCGATCTCGGGAGAGCGGTTCCACGGCGATTTTATCTGGGCCCTCGCGGCGGTCAAAAAGGCGTGCGCCCGGGCGAACATGACGCTCGGGCGGCTTGACTTGCGGAGGGGAAGGGCCATTGTCCGGGCCTGCGATGAGGTCATCTCGGGAAAATTCAGGCAGGAATTTGTCACCGATGTCCTTCAGTCCGGGGCGGGAGTTTCCGCGCACATGAACATGAACGAGGTTATTGCCAATCGCGCGCTTGAAATCCTCGGAAAGAAAAAAGGCGACCACGGGTTTCTTCATTCTCATGACCACGTGAACATGGGACAATCCACGAACGACGTGATCCCCACGGCGCTCCGG
>MWBI01000074.1 GCA_002068945.1 Candidatus Omnitrophica bacterium ADurb.Bin314 | reverse complement strand
GCAAGTTTTTTCTTTTTTTTCTTCGCACATGTATCTTACCAAAATAAATCTAGCCTCTCAAGCATTTCGCACAACTCCTTGCACACTGCATTGCAGTGTGCAAGCTTCCAGGACAGCATGCCGTATTGCGGCATGCCCTACTTAAGGTACTGTCACAATTTATTTTTGTTATCATGTAAACAGGCACAGAAAAATAAAATAGTTAACAAAAAGAATATCCGCTACTTTCTTTTTAGAAAAACACGCTTCTTTAGAAAATGTTGGGTAAAATAGAATTATATAATTTGAAGTATGAAAGGTCAAATAAGGTTTTCGGTAGATTTTAATCCAATGTTGAAGGCTGGCCTGAAACAACCATATTCACTCAGTCTGAATAATCCCCGTTCGAGATCCACAAAAAGCAGAGGTGTTTTTTTGTGCTGGCGGTCCCCGCGGGGTTGTAGCGGATAAATCCCTGGCCCCGAAAACTTCGGGGCCTGTCTCTGGCAGGGCAAGGACCCTCATGGCGAAGCGAAAGAAGGACCTCTTCAGCGATTTTCTTAAACAAAAAAATCTCCGCGTGACCGGGGAGCGTCTGAAGCTCCTGCGTGGGGTCAGCCGTCAACGGGGTCACTTTAACGTGGACGGGCTTGTCCGCCGGCTCCAAAAAGAAGGCCTTAAAGTCTCCCGCGATACGGTCTACCGTAACCTTCCGATCCTTCTCGATGCGGGCGTGATCGAGCAGAGCTTCAAAACGAGCCGGGATACTTTTTATGAAGCCGCCGAACCGAAGAAGCACCACGACCATCTGTATTGCCGGAATTGCGAAGGGGTAGTCGAGTTCCGGGACCCCGTGATCGAGAAACTCCAGGAAAAGATCGCCAAACGCGCCGGATTCAAGGTTGAATTTCACTGTCATCAGATCATGGGGCTTTGCAAAAAATGCCAGAAATGAACGTCGTGACCCTGGACAAGTTGCGTCCGGGTGAGGCCGGGGCGATCCGGGAATACACGAAAGCTGAAGACCTTCACCACCGCCTCAAAGAGCTTGGACTGGTTGTGGGCACCAAAGTGCGGGTGAGGTGCTGCGCGCCCCTGGGGGACCCGATGGAACTTTCCGTACGCGGGTATCATCTTTCGATTCGCAAGCAGGACGCGGCGCACATCCTCGTCGAAAGGCAGGATGGCCTCTGTGGTCAGAATTGCGGGTGCGGGCGTCAGGAGCGGCATCGTCGCCGGGGCGAGGGATGTGCATGACGGAGAGAAGGATCAGGGAAGTCGTCCTGGTCGGGAACCCGAACACGGGCAAGACCACGATCTTTAACGCCCTCACCGGCCTGCGTCACACCACGGGAAATTATCCCGGCGTGACCGTCGAAAAACGCGCCGGAGGCATGAATCTTCCGGGCGGGGAAGAGATCTCCGTGATCGATTTGCCGGGCGCCTACAGTCTCCAGCCGCGTTCTCCGGATGAGGATGTGGTCCATGACGTTCTCCTCGGCGCACAAAAGGGGACGCCTCTTCCGGATCTGGTTTTGGTCGTTCTTGCCGCGAACAATCTCGAACGGAACCTCTATCTCGCCACTCAGGTCGCGAGTCTCAATCTTCCGGTGATCTTTGTCATCAATATGTGGGACATCGCGCAGGAAACCGGAATAACGATCGATCTTGCCCGCCTGGAGGCAATGACCGGAATTCGTTGTGTCCCCGCGGCCGGCATGAAAGGGGATTATATCCGCCGGCTGAAGCGGGTGATGAGGGAAGAGCTCAACCGGAAAGGGGGTCAGACACCTTTTCTCCGATCTCCGGAAACGGTGTCTGACCCCCTTGCGGTGGATCCGGCGGTGCGCTATCGGATGATCGAGAATATCATGCAGGCCTGCGTCCGGCGCGAGGGAAAACGGTCGTTGGGTGTTTTCGAGTTCCTGGACCGCATTCTGACACACCGCGTCTGGGGGCTTCTCGCTTTCCTCGCTGTCATGGCGTTCGTGTTTCAGTCGATCTTCAATTGGGCGCAGGCCCCGATGGACTGGATCTCCCGCGGGATGGAGCAGCTTGCGGTCTTTACGAGGGAGATCCTTCCGGACGGAGCGCTTGAAAGCCTCGCGGTGGACGGCGTGATCGCGGGTGTCGGGAATGTCGTCGTATTCCTCCCGCAGATCATGCTTCTTTTCTTTTTCATCGCGTTCTTCGAAGATACCGGATACATGGCCCGCGCGGTTTTCGTGCTCGACCGGATCATGAAGATGGTCGGATTGAACGGCAAGGCCTTTCTTCCGCTCCTGAGTTCCTTCGCGTGTACGGTGCCGGGGGTGCTGGCGACGCGTACGATCGAGGACCGGAACGAGCGGCTTGCGACCGTGATGGTGGCGCCGCTTATGAGCTGCAGCGCGCGGCTTCCGATCTACACGCTTCTTGCGGCCGCATTCATTCCTCCGGGGAAAATCTTCGGGATTCTCTCCATGCAGGGCGTGACACTTCTTGTGATGTACCTTCTCGGAATCGGGGCCGGCCTTGGGATGGCGGCGATCTTCCGAAAGACCTTCCTGAGGGGAAACCGGATGCCTTTTGTGTTCGAACTGCCGCCGTACCGGATGCCCCACATGCGGAACATTATTTCGGCCATGTGGGACCGCTCGAGCGAATTCCTGGTCCGGGCGGGCAGTGTTATCTTTCTGCTTTCGATCGTGCTCTGGTTCTGCGTGAGCTATCCGAAGAATCCCGCGGCCGAAGCCGGGTTCGTGCAGGACCGCCACGAAGCGGCAGCGACGCTCGAAGGCGACGCGCTCGGGGAACGATTCGAGCAGATCGAAGAATCCCGCAAGGACCTTCAAATCCGTTCAAGCTACGCGGGGATGCTGGGCCGGGCCCTCGAACCCGTGATCCGCCCGCTCGGTTTTAACTGGGAGATCGGGGTCGGGATCGTCTCTTCGTTCGCGGCCCGTGAACTTCTGATCAGTTCGCTCGCGATCGTCCATCATGTGAAAGGCGAAGGCGAGGGGATGACGGCCGGGCTGATCGACGCATTGAGGTCTGCGAGGGACCCGGACACCGGAAAGCCGCTTTACACGCCGCTCGTGGCGATCGGGCTCATGGTTTTTTATGTGTTCGCGTGCCAATGTTTTTCGACCTACGCGGTTCTGAAACGCGAACTCGGTTCTTGGGGCTGGACGTTCTTTACGATCGGCTACATGACACTGCTAGCCTGGGGCAGCGCGTTTCTTGTATATCAGGGGGGAAGGTTGTTAGGGTTTCAGTAAAAACAGCGCCACGGGCCAAGCAGAACCGTTTCCCCATGGTTCGTAACCCTCTACGCCCGCGCGGGATGCGATAAATCACATTGCGTAGGTGTTGTGAGGTCCAGAGGAGTTTTATGGACAAATCAGAACTTGTTGCGCTCGGGATCGTCGCCGTAGCGGCGCTCGTTCTGCTGATCCGCTTTTTTAAAAAAGGCGGCGGGGGCGGCTGCGGCGCGGATTGTTTAAAGAGAAAGGGGCATGAACAATGAAGGTTTTTTTTCTCGCGGTTATTTTTTTATCAACGGTTCCTGGCCCCTCCTGGGCGGCGGACTTTGATCGGAAGGATTATGAGGTACACACGTCCCCGAACGGACACATTTACGGGTCCGGAAAACATTCTTCTGCCAAAGCTTCGGTCGCGCAGGAGGCAGAAGTGTTCCGACCGGAACCGACGAAGCTCACGGTGGTGGACGCGACACCGGTCGATCCCGGGCATATCGAATGGGTGAACACCTGCTCGATCACGGGATCCAGGAAACAGTGGCGGACGAACGGGCGTCGCGCGAAGCGGAAATTTTTGAGGGAGCACAGTTTTG
>MWBI01000073.1 GCA_002068945.1 Candidatus Omnitrophica bacterium ADurb.Bin314 | reverse complement strand
AGCACGGTGTCGCGTCCGCCACGGCCGCTTGCGTCTTCGGCATGAAATGCGTGGTCTACATGGGTGAGGTCGATATCGAGCGCCAGGCCCTGAACGTCTACAAGATGAAACTGCTTGGCGCTGAAGTCCGGTCCGTGAAGTCGGGTTCCCGGACACTCAAGGATGCGACGAACGAAGCGATCCGCGATTGGGTCACGAATGTGGAAGATACCCATTACATGATGGGGTCGGTGGCGGGGCCGCATCCGTATCCGATGATGGTCCGTGATTTCCAGTCGGTTATCGGGAAAGAGACCCGCGCGCAGATTCTCAAGGCGGCCGGAAAACTTCCGGATTATCTGGTGGCGTGTGTGGGCGGCGGCAGTAATTCCATGGGGTTTTTCTTCCCCTTCCTGAAGGATCGCCCGGTCCGGATGATCGGGACGGAAGCGGCCGGCGAAGGCGTGAACACGCGATATCACGCGGCAACGATGACGAAGGGAAGAGCCGGTGTCCTGCATGGCATGAAAAGCTATCTTCTCCAGGACGGCGACGGCCAGGTCCGGCTGGCGCATTCAATCTCGGCGGGGCTCGATTATCCCTCCGTCGGTCCCGAGCATTCGTTCCTGCATGATTCGGGCCGCGTCCGCTACGTTGCCGTGACGGATCGGGAGGCGCTCGCGGGATTCGATCTCCTGACGAAGCAGGAAGGGATCATCCCTGCGCTTGAGTCGTCTCATGCGGTGGGATATCTGCCGAAACTCATGCCGAAAACCCGGAAAAATGGCATCGTTGTCGTCTGTCTTTCGGGTCGCGGCGACAAGGACATGAACACGGTCCGGAAATATCTGAAGGTCTGACATGCGTTCCCAAAATCTTTTGACGGCCAGAATCCGGGAAGCCCAAAAACTGAAACGGAAGCTCTGCTGCATCTTCCTGACCCTGGGGTATCCCAGCCTCCCGGTGACGGAGCGGCTCATCCTTTCAGCAGAAAAGGCCGGCGTGGATATCCTTGAGCTCGGATTTCCGTTCTCGGACCCCCTCGCGGACGGCCCGACGATCCAATTCTCGTCCGAGCAGGCGCTGAAGAAGGGCGTGACCGTCCGGGACGGGTTCCGACTCGTGAAGAAACTGCGAGCGAAGGGGTGCCGCATCCCCATGGTTTTTTTTGGTTATTTGAACCCCATTCATTCCTACGGGGAGAAGGAGTTCGCAAGGGACGCGCGCTCGGCGGGTTTTGACGGTTTGATCGTCCCCGACCTTCCTCCGGAAGAAGAGAGTGCGTTCCACGCAGAATGCAAAAAACAGGGGCTTCATGTCATCCAGCTTGTTGCCCCGACGACGCCGGATGCGCGGGCGCGGATGCTCGTTCAAAAGTCCCGGGGATTCGTTTATTATGTGTCGCTTCGCGGTGTGACGGGAGCGCGCAAGGCAATGTCGTCCGACCTCGGGCCGCATCTGAAAAAGCTCAAGCGCCTGACCCACAAACCGGTGTTGGCCGGCTTCGGGATCTCGACGCCGGAGCAGGCCGCCGCGATCTCGAAGATCTCGGACGGTGTGATCGTCGGCAGCGCGGTTATCAATCAGCTCAAAAAAAGCGTGCCGGCAGCTGAACAGTTCATCGCAAAGCTTGCGCGGGCTGTTCATTCCGGCCGCGCATAGTTTTTCAAAAGGACCGGCCGGATTCCGGGGCTCTCTCCATCTCAAGTGAGGAATCGATAATTATGGCTGGCGGTATTCTGGGTCTGGATATGGGCGGGAAGCGGATCGGGATCGCCGTGGTCCAGGCCGGGACTACGATCGCGTTGCCGGTCGGGATGATCGAACGGAGGAATCGCGAACAGGTCCTGGCCGAGATTCAGAAGCTCGTGAAGTCCTATCGGGCCGAAAAGATCGTGGTCGGACTTCCCGTGACGCTCAAGGGCGAGATGGGGATCGCGGCCGGGAAACTCATGAAAGAAATGGAATGGTTCAGGGCGAATCTTGCCGTTCCTGTTATCATGTGGGATGAAAGGCTCTCTTCGAAGGAAGCGGAGCGGGTACTGCTGGAGGCTGACCTGAGCCGCGACCGACGGAAGGAAGTGATCGACAAACTCGCGGCGCAGCGAATGCTGCAGTGCTATCTTGATCATAGCGCGAACGCGCAAAAGGAGTAAATCCGTGCCTTATAACGTTACGACTTTACCGAACGGCGTGAGGGTCCTGACGGTCGCGATGCCGGGTCGCGATTCTGCGGCAGTGGCCGTGTGGGTGAGGACCGGAGCGCGTCACGAATCGAAGCGGGTCTCCGGGATTTCTCATTTTCTCGAGCACATGCTGTTCAAGGGGACGAAGAACCGAACGACCCGCCAGATCAAGGAGGAAGTTGAGGGGGTCGGCGGTATCCTGAACGCTTTCACGGGCGAAGAGATGACGTGCTATTTCTCGAAACTTCTCAGGGAACACTACCCGAAGGCCCTCGATGTGCTCTCCGACATGGTCCTGAACGCGACAATCCCGCCGGACGAGTTCACGCGCGAAAAACCTGTTATCCTCGAAGAGATCAAGATGTACCGCGACCGTCCGTCTCATCAAGTCCACGACCTGATGGGGGAGCTCCTGTGGCCTGATCAGCCCCTCGGACGTTCGATAGCGGGGACCCCGGGGTCGGTGTCCGGGTTGACGCGGTCTGACCTCGCGGCTTACATGAAGAAAGAATATCAGAACGCGAATCTCCTCGTTGCCGTTTCCGGTAATGTTTCGCACGCGGAGGTCGTGGAGCGGGTCCGGTCCATTTACCGCCGGTCCGGGACCAGGAAAAGCACGGCGTTCGTGCCTGCGGACAGCAGCCAGCCGCGTCTGCGGACGAATTTCTTCGAGAAAAAGACCGAGCAGACATATTTTGTCCTCGGCTTTCACGCTCTCGCGAGAATGCATCCCGACCGTTACAAACTCGGGCTCCTGCACATCATTCTCGGGGCGAATATGTCGAGCCGTCTCTTTGAAGAGATCCGCGAAAAACGCGGGCTGGCGTATGAAATCAAATCCCATGTCTCCGCTTATCACGAGACGGGTGCTTTCACGGTGTCTGCCGGCGTCGAGACCGCGAAGACGGCGAAGGCCGCTTCGGTCATTCTGAAAGAACTGTCGAAGGTCACCAAACACCGCGTGAAGCCCGGAGAACTCCGGCGCGCGAAGGATTATTTCATGAGCCAGGTCTATCTCGGGGTCGAGGACACCCTCGATCATCTCCTTTGGGCGGGCGAACGGCTGCTTTGCGGAAACGAGCTTCCCGATAAAGAGAATATTCTGCAGAAGATCGAGGAAGTCACGGAAGATGAAATCCGGGAGGTTGCGAGGTCGATCTTCCGCACGAACGGGTTGAACATGGCCCTGGTCGGTCCCGTTAACGAAAAAATACAGCGTGAGATCCGGAAAGGGCTTGTGATCGAATGAAAAAAATCCTGCTCGCTCCAAGTATCCTGTCGGCCGATTTTACAAGGCTCGGCGATGAGGTCCGGGAAGTCGAAACCGGCGGCTGTGATGTCCTGCACGTGGATGTCATGGATGGTCAGTTCGTGCCGAACCTTACGATCGGTCCCCTGGTTGTCAGCGCCCTGCGGAAGGTGACGAAGCTGCCGCTGGATGTCCATCTGATGATTGACCGGCCGTTGCGCTACATTGCGGAATTCCGGAAGGCCGGCGCGGATTGGATCACGATCCACGTCGAGGCGGAACCGGACGTC
>MWBI01000072.1 GCA_002068945.1 Candidatus Omnitrophica bacterium ADurb.Bin314 | reverse complement strand
CCTTTCTTCGCGCGCTCGGCCCTGAACCATGGGAAGCCGCTTATGTTGAACCTTCCCGCCGGCCGACGGATGGCCGTTATGGTGAAAATCCTCACCGCACCCAGCACTACTTTCAATATCAGGTGATCCTGAAACCCTCCCCGGCGAACGTCCAGGATCTCTATCTCGGCAGCCTGCGCGCGGTTGATATCGACCCGCTCTCCCATGATATCCGGTTTGTGGAGGACGACTGGGAATCGCCGACGCTCGGTGCCTGGGGACTCGGATGGGAAGTATGGCTCGATAGTCTCGAGATCACGCAGTTCACTTATTTCCAGCAATGCGGTTCGATCGACCTCGACGTTATTTCCTGCGAAATCACGTATGGTCTCGAACGCATCGCGATGTTCCTTCAGAAGAGGGACTCCCTGTTCGATATCCGGTGGAACGACCACGTGACCTACGGCGATGTCTACCTCCAGAACGAGAAGGAGTTCTCGAAATTCAACTTCGAGGGCTCGGACCCCGCCGTCTACCTCCGCCATTTTGAGGATTATGAAAAACAGGCCGAGCGCCTCATCGAACAGGGGATGGTGCTGCCGGCCTACGACTGCTGCCTCAAGACCTCGCATGCCTTCAATCTGCTGGATGCGCGCGGCGCCGTGAGCGTGAACGAACGGCCCCGGTATATCGCCCGTGTCCGTGCCCTGGCCCGCAAATGCGCCGAAGGATATCTCAAGAGCCGCGAGGCCCTGGGATTTCCGATGCTCAAAAAAACCCCCTCCGCCGGGAAGGCAGGGAAGTGATCCATGCCGAACATCCTTGTTGAGATCGGAACCGAAGAGCTCCCCGTCGCGGCGCTCGATGTCGTTTACGATGAGCTTGCGGCCAGACTCCGTCAGAAGCTCGCAGAGGAGCGCATCGCTTTCGGCGAAGTGACCGTGGAAGCGACGCCGCGCCGCATCGCGGTCTTTATCCGGGACATCGCGGTCACCCAACAGGATCGAGTGCTTGAGATCTCCGGTCCCTCTTACGAAAAATGTTATGACGCCCGGGGCCACGGGACGCAGGTCCTTCAGGGGTTTCTCAAGAGCAAACAGGCCGCTGAAAAGGATATCGAGATCCGGGAACTTCCGAAAGGCAAGTTCATCTTTCTCAAAAAACACGAGAAGGGAAAAACGGTTGTTTCGATCTTTCCCGAAATCCTGAAGAGCGTTATCGCTTCACTTGGATTCCCGAAATTCATGCGTTGGGACGGGTCCGGTTTTCGTTTTCCGCGGCCGATCCGCTGGCTCGTTGTCCTGGCCGATTCCCGGAAAATCCCGATGCAGATCGCGGATGTGAAGTCCGGTAATATGAGCTTTGGCCACCGGTTCCTCGCCCCGCAGTCTTTTACGATTCCCAAGGCCGACTGGAAGGCCTACGTGGGGCTTCTCAAGCGCAAACACGTGCAACTGGACCTCCGCGAACGCGAGGAAATCATCCGCCGCGCCCTGAAAGACCGTTTCAGTCAAAGGGAGATCGACGAGGAGCTGGTCCATATCAACGCGCATCTGACGGAAGAGCCGTTCCTGCTGCAGGGGACTTTTCCCGGGGAGTATCTTGATCTGCCGGCCGAAGTACTCGCGAGCTGCATGAAGAAGAACCAGAAGATCTTTGCCTGCTATGACGCGAAGGGTCGTCCTGTGAACAGGTTCGTTGCCGTTATGAACGGGAAGCGGTCGGGCCTTCCCGGAATCGGCACCGATTACGAGAACGTACTCGAGTCGCGTCTGAAGGATGCCCGTTATTTCCATGATGCGGATACGAAAGAAAAACTGGAGGCGAAAAAAGGTCTTTTGCACCAGCTGGTCTATCTCGGGAAGCTTGGATCCATGCTGGATAAAACGGAAAGGCTCGAGAAACTGGCGCCGGTCCTCGCGGAAGCGGCCGGAAAGAAAGAACTGGCCGTCGATTTGGTCAGGACCGCCTGTCTTGCCAAGATCGATCTGATGACCCACCTCGTTTACGAGATGCCGGACCTTCAGGGGATCGTCGGCAGGGAATACGCGGTCAAATCGGGGGAAAAGGAATCCGTGGCCGAGGCGATCGGCACGCAATACCTGCCGAAGAACCTTGCCGAGGACTACCGGTCCGTTTCGCGATCCATGACGCTTCTGGGAGCTCTCTTCGGAATCCTCGACCGTGTTGACCTTTTGACGGGAGCGTTCGGGATCGGCATCGAACCCACCGGCAGCCAGGACCCCTTCGCGCTCCGCCGCGCGGGAGGAACCGTCGTGAAGCTGATCCGCGCTTTCAACCTCCATTTTTCGATCGAAAAACTGATCACCGCGAACATCCATCTTTACGGGGAACGCCTGAACAAGAAGGACCATCTCCGGGAGCGGCTCCTCAAATTCCTCCAGGAACGGACAGTCTTTGAGGCGGGCGTCAAACCGGGCACGCGGCCGTTCGAAGTGCTTCAGGCGGTGATGCGGACATCCTTTGACGACATCGCGGAGGTTTTCAGAAAATATGAAGCCCTGGCCGGGATGGACGAGGGGG
>MWBI01000071.1 GCA_002068945.1 Candidatus Omnitrophica bacterium ADurb.Bin314 | reverse complement strand
AAGCCGATCCCGGCCAAGGGCCGCTGGTCGGATTTTCTTGCCGTGAAACGGCGACCGGGCGGCACCAGGGCATTTGTCACACGTGGTCCCCGGGCGAACGCGTTGCTTCAGTACGCGACAAAGGAAATTTATCCCCGCATGAACCTCGCGCTTCTCGAAATCCGGCTAATCACGGGAAAGACCCATCAGATCCGCGTGCAGTCCGCCTATCACGGACATCCGGTCGCCGGTGACCGCGTTTACGGGAATTTCACCGTGAACCGGGAACTGAAAGACGCGATCGGCCTGAACCGGCTGTTCCTTCACGCGTGGCATTTCCGCATCCGGCACCCGGAACGGAATGAGGTCCTGGATATCGAGGCCGCGCTTCCGGACGAACTCGAGCAAGCGCTCGGGAGGGCCCGCTGATCATGAGACTCATCTTCAGACGATGCCCTCTTGCCGCCGCGCTTTTTTTGATGCTCACGTTCTTTCATCCTGGACTGACCTGGAAAAAACCGGGGACCGCCGAGGCATTCACGCACAGCCTCAAGCGGACAAACGGGGACAATATCCTCGACGCGAGCATCCAGGTCGCGGCCGCGCCGGACTGCCTGCTCCGGATGCTCTTCAGCGCCTATCACATCCGGGAACTGATGAAGGACAGCGCGGATCTCGTGGAGATCGCGAACGAGGGCCCGGGGCGCTATGAACTCCGTTCGGTCCACAAGAACAAGCTCTGCAGCCTCGACACCGTTTATCGCCGTGACCTCCGGAAGGACATGCGGCGTGTGACATTCGAACTGATCCGCTGCGAACAGGTGAGCAAGGTCGCGCCGAAGCTCGTCAGTTCCAAAGGGTACTACGAGGTCTTGCCGGACCCGGCCGGTTCCCTCCTGAAATATCATGAGGAGACCCGGCTCGAAGCGTCCCGGTGGGACCCCCGCGCGGCGACGCTTGTCAAGCTCGTCGAACGCGACACGCTTCTTTTCCTGAAGAAGATCAAAAAATATTCCGAAAAGACCGCCTGCCGCGATTCCCTTCCGCGCTAACCGTCTGCCCGTGAAGGTTGCCCGGCTCCGGCGCCGTTTCCGGCGCGAACTCATCTTCAAAGTCCGACGGTATCTTGATAAAATCGTGACGCGGCAAGGCATTTCCATCTTTCGGTAAGGGAGTTCGCATGAGATTCGTCAAGCTTGTTCTTTCCCTGGTATTCTGTTTCGCGGCGGGAGCGGCCGGCGCGGCCGTCATCTCGCAGGCGATCCCGTCCTGGTACGCGACCCTGGAAAAACCTTCCTTCGCGCCGCCCGCCCGGATCTTCGGCCCGGTCTGGAGCGCGTTGTATCTGATGATGGGGATCGCGGCATGGATCGTCTGGTCGAAGGGCCTGAAGGAAGAAGCGGTCCGTAAGGGGTTGGCGCTCTTCCTGTTCCAGCTCGCCCTGAACTCGGTCTGGTCTTATCTTTTTTTCGGTCTCCGGTCGCCGTTCTGCGGGCTTCTCGATATTCTGTTCCTATGGGCCGCAATCCTCGCTACAATAGGACAGTTCTCGAAGGTCTCGATCACTGCCGCGGTCCTCCTGATCCCGTATCTCGCGTGGGTCACCTTCGCCGCCGGTCTGAACTTCGGAATCTGTTTATTGAACCGTTAACCGCGGGCCGTCAGAAGGCGGGGCGTTCCGGCCTCCGACGTCCGCATTTCAGAATCGGGATGTTGCTATGGAATGGTTTCAGGATCTTTTCGCAAGGTTGTCCGACCTTCAGGGCCTCATTCGCTGGGGCGGATATTTCATCGTTACGGCCATCGTGTTCGCGGAAACCGGGCTTTTGGCGGGGTTTTTCCTGCCGGGGGATTCCCTTCTCGTCACGGCCGGGCTCTTGTGCGCGGTCGATCGATCCATGAACATCTGGGTCCTGAACCTCCTGCTTTGCGCCGCCGCGATCATCGGGGACACCACCGGCTACTGGATCGGGTATCATTTCGGACCAAAGATCTTCAACAAGGAGGATTCCTTTTTCTTTCACAAGGACCACCTCGTCCGAACGCAGAAATTCTACGAGAAACACGGTCCCAAAACGATCGTGCTCGCCCGGTTCGTTCCGATCGTGAGAACCTTCGCGCCGACCGTGGCCGGCGCGGGGTGCATGAGTTACAAGAAATTTCTCCTTTATAATATCGCGGGCGGAATCGGCTGGGTCCTGAGCATGACGCTGATCGGATTCTTTCTCGCGAGATCCATCCCGGACATCGAAAAAAAGGTCCATTGGGTCATCCTGATCGTGATCGTTCTTTCCCTGCTCCCGATCGCCAAAGAGTTGCTCCATCATCACAAGAAACCCGGGTCATGAGAGCGATCGCCCTTCTCACCATTTCCAACATCTTCATGACCATCGCCTGGTACGGTCATCTGCGCTTCAAGAACGCGGCTCTCTGGAAGGTCATCGTGATTAGCTGGCTGATCGCCTTCGTCGAGTATTGTTTTCAGGTGCCGGCCAACCGGATCGGCTCTTACACGTACTCGACGGCCCAGCTCAAGACGATCCAGGAGATCATCACCCTGATTGTTTTCTGCGCGTTCTCGGTCGTATACCTCAAAGAAGGTCTCAAATGGAATTATCTCGTCGGCTTCGCGTTCATCGTGCTGGCCGCATTCTTCATCTTCAAAAAATGGTGAGGTGAACCATGAAAAGATCCCTTGGCGCCAAAACAATCCTTTTCCCGGCTCCGGTCCTGATCATCTGCTCTTACGACGCGAACGGCGCGCCGAACGCCATGAACGCGGCGTGGGGCGGGATCGCCTGTTCGGAACCTCCGGCGATCACGGTCTCCGTGCGGGAACCGCGAAAGACCTACGAAAACATCATGGCGCAACGGGACTTCACAGTGTGCATCCCTTCCGAAAAATACATCCGGGAAGCGGATTATGTGGGCATCGTCTCGGGGAAAAAAGAGGACAAGTTCAAGGCCACCGGTCTCACAGCCGTCAAGGCGGACAAGGTCAACGCCCCCTACATCCAGGAATTCCCCCTCACGGTTGAGTGCCGCCTGATGCAGACGGTCAGGCTCGGAAGCCACACGCAGTTCATCGGCGAGGTCCTGGACGTGAAGGCCGACGAGAGCGTTTTGAACGCGAAGGGGTTTCCGGACGTCGAAAAAATGAAGGCCTTCATGTTCGACCCGGCGACCGGTTCCTACTACGGGGCCGGAAAATTCCTGGGGCAGGCCTTCTCGATCGGGAAGAAATAACGCCATGAAATGGATCGCCCTGGTCTCCGGCGGGACGCTCGGGACCCTCGCCCGTTACTGGTTCGGAGGCGCGGTTTATCAAACACTCGGCGCCTCTTTTCCCTATGGCAC
>MWBI01000070.1 GCA_002068945.1 Candidatus Omnitrophica bacterium ADurb.Bin314 | reverse complement strand
ATCGTCTCGTTCATTTCCTTCTTCGGAACGGCCGGCATGATGAAATGCCGGGTCACGATGTGGAAGGGGCTGACCGCCGCGGTCACAAAGGCTCCCGGTTCCCGAATTTTATCAAGCGCCCTACGGATGGCCCTTGCCTCCGGGGACAATTTTTTGAGCCTGTGGGCTTCCTTGCCGAGAACGGGTTCTCCGCTCTCTTCGGCAATTGGTTCGACCGCATAGGCCTTGACCTGCGGCCCCTTGGCGGTCAAGAGAACGCTCACCGCGATGATTTCGTTCCGGCCGATGTATACCCCGACACCTTTTGACATATCTGATCAGTTTTCCCCGGCAGACGAAGCCGCCGCATTCCGCTCTACTGAAACCTGTTGATTCTCGGTGATCCGCTCCAGAGCCTGGGCATCCCAGACCGACACACCCGCGACACCCGGATAGACCTCCTCCACATTTCCAACGGCAACGACCTCCGTTCCGTTCAGGAAGTGAACTTTCTCTCCGGGGCGAACCCCCCGCCTGGCGCCAACATCAACGATCACAAACCGGTATCGGCTATTTATCATAACGACTTTACCCAAAAGAGGTTCAGACCCGGGCATCCCGGCTTTTTGCATGGAAAAACCCGGAGGCGACACGCCCTCGCTTCCCGAACCTTTTGAAACAGATTTAGCCTCATTCAGTTCCTTCCGCAGCCCGAGGACAACGGCATCCCGCTCACTGACGGCATTTCTGAGGGTATCCAGCTCCGCCTGGTAACGAAGCGCCAGCTGAAGAGCCTCTTTCCGGTACTCGGATTCCTCGTTGCGGCTGCTGCGGAGATCCTCCGAGGCCGCCTGAATTCTCTCCGACATGGCTTTGATCCTCGCTTCGAGATGACGGATGGTCCGTTCTTTTTTCAGGAGGACGGATTCCCATTGCCGGAGATCTCCGCCGGACTGGATTGTCAGCCGGAGTTGGGGCGGGTTATCCGGACGTCCGGGGAAAAAGTAGAGATAAGCGAAAACCCCGGCGATCACCCAGGAGAGTCCAAGGAAGAGCACCCACCGGACCGGCAACGCGTTCTTTTTGACTTTCACGGTCCCGGGAACCGGTCGAGTGGTCGCGCTGGCATACCGGGAGACAAGTTTCAGGACTTTTTCTTCCTCCGCGATATGCTGTTTGATCTTTCCGGAGGGAAGAACGCAGGTCAGGACGGAAGCGAATGAAGGAAAGAAACGGCGGCGGGAAGCGGGAGCCTGCCCACCGGGGAGAGCGGCCTTCCCCGAGATCGTTGGATTTGTTTGTCCGGCAGAATCTTTCCCCCGTACCACTTGCATTGTCGGCAACTCCGGTCCCCTAATTCGGATCGAGATATCAATCTGTGCGGATGACGTATGGTACCCCAACAGCACGGCCAAAGGAATGATTTTCTTGAAGACCGGAGAACCCTGAAAGGGACGTTGCGGCGGGTCGGCTGATTATTTATCGGCTGATTTATTTAAGGGAAAGCAGGGGATTGTGTTTTTTTTCGAAAGCGCTGATCGCCGATTCGTGCTGCAACGTGATCCCGATATCATCCAGTCCTCTCAGAAAGCGGTCCTTGACCGACGGGTCGATCTCAAAACGGAACACGTGGCCCCAATCGCCGGCATGCACGGTCACGGTTTGATCGACGAGATGAACGGTGGCTTCAAGCAAAGACTCTTTTTCGGCGAAAGAGAAGATCATGTCAACGTCCGCCGGGGAAAGCTCGATCGTCAACAGACCGTTCTTGACGGAATTATTGCGGAAAATATCGGCAAACCCGGGAACGCGGCTCTTCCCTTCCCCGGCCCACGGCGCGATCACCGCGCGAAAACCGTACTGCACGATCGCCCAGACGGCGTGTTCGCGGCTCGACCCGCATCCGAAATTGTTCCGGGCAAGCAGGATCGTGGCGTTCCGGTACTCTTCCTTGTTGAGCACGAACGAGGGATCGGGTTTCCCGTCCGGGAGATACCGCCAGTCCGAAAAAAGAGCGCCTTCAAAACCCGTCCGTTTGATGGATTTCAGGTACTGCTTCGGAATAATGGCATCCGTGTCCACGTTCGCGCGGTCCAGCGGGAGGATCCCGCCCCGGAAATTCTCAAAGATTTTCATTATTTCAGCCCCTCCCCGAAGATCCGAAGGAATTCACGCGTTCACCTTCAGGTTCCTGATATCAACAAAATGTCCCGCCACGGCCGCGGCAGCGGCCATTTCGGCCCCGACAAGATGCGTCCGGCCGTCCTTGCCCTGCCGTCCCTCGAAATTCCGGTTCGAGGTGGAGGCGCAACGCTCGCGGGGTTTCAGCTGGTCCGGATTCATCGCGAGGCACATACTGCACCCCGCCTCGCGCCATTCGCAGCCGGCATCCTTGAAAATCTTGTCGAGACCTTCGGCTTCCGCCTGGGCCTTGACCTGCCGGGATCCCGGCACCGCGAGCACGCGGACCCCTTGGGCGACCTTGTTCCCTTTCAAATATCTGGCCGCGCCCCGGAAATCCTCGATGCGTCCGTTTGTGCAGCTTCCGATAAAAACCGTGTCGATCCGGATGTCCGTGATTTTCATCCCCGGCTTGAGTCCCATGTACTGAAGCGCCTTCTCGACATCCGCGGCATGATACCCCGGGACCTGGTCTATATCCGGAACCACGCCGTCCACGTCCGCCACCATACCGGGGCTGGTCCCCCATGTGACCTGCGGCGCGATACGGGAAGCATCGACCGTAAGCTCCTTGTCGAACTTCGCACCGGGATCCGTCGGGAGCGTTCTCCAGTACGCGATGGCCTTTTCGAGATCCTTGCCTTTCGGCGCATACGGCCGTTCGGTTTCCGTGAAATACCGGAACGTCGTTTCGTCCGGGGCGACCATGCCGCTCCGCGCACCGGCTTCGATCGCCATGTTGCAGAGCGTCATGCGCCCTTCCATCGAAAGCGCGCGCACGGCCTCACCGCAAAACTCGATCGCGGTTCCCGTGCCGCCCGCCGTTCCGATCATGCCGATCAGTTTCAGGACCATGTCCTTGGCCGTCACCGGTTCCCTGATCTGTCCCGTGAACTCGATCTTGAAGGTTTTGGGCTTTTTCTGGAGAAGGCACTGCGTCGCGAGCACGTGCTCGACCTCGGAGGTGCCGATTCCGAACGCAAGGGCGCCGAACGCGCCGTGGGTCGCGGTATGCGAATCACCGCAGACGATGGTCGCGCCCGGGAGCGTGATCCCGAGCTCGGGACCGATGATATGGATCACGCCCTGTTTGTCGCTCGAGAGGCCAAAAAGCGTGATACCGAATTCCTCGCAGTTGCGCGAGATCGCTTCAAGCGACGCCCTGGCGACCAAGTCCCTGATATTGAAGCGGTCGCTGTCGGTGGGAACATTATGATCCATCGTCGCGAAGGTCAGCTCCGGGCGGCGGACCCTCCGTCCCGCGAGGCGGAGGCCGTCGAAGGCCTGCGGGCTCGTGACTTCATGAACCAGCTGGCGGTCGATATAAAGGAGTGTCGTCCCGTCCGGAAAGATCGTAACGACATGCTCGTCCCAGATTTTTTCAAACAAGGTTTTTGGCATAAATCCTGTGAGCGGGAACGTTACGGAGGCCGCCTGCGATGCGTTTCAGAGCCGCTCGGAAGGCACAATTATATGGTTTTAACCCGAAATCGCAAGGGCTCTGAATGGCACATGGCTATCGCAAATACCCGAGCGCGCGCCGCATAAAAAACCAGAACCTCTTTCGCCAGAGATTAAGCCTTGCGGCCTTGTGTCTAAAAAAGCTCTTTCTGGACCGGTTTGGAAGGCGGGGCTTCCCGGTGAACGTTCAATCCGCTGACGCCCACACCCAGCAGGCGGATCGCCTTTTTACCGGCGAGCGTTTTGGCAAGCAGGAGTTCTTCCACCGTGGCGCGGATCCTCTGCCAGTCTTCGGGAGGTTCGGGCAGCGTTCGCGAACGCGTGATCTGCTCGAAATCATGGTACTTCACCTTGAGAACGATGGTCCGACCGGACTTGCCTTTACGGGAAAGCTCGGAGAAGACCTGCATGGAAAGTTCGGCAAGCTTGTCCTTCAGCCATTCGATCTTCAGGATATCCCGTTCGAAGGTCTCCTCCATGCTGAGCTGCGTCGGCTCCCAATGCGGGACGACTTCCCTGTCGTCTTTTCCTTCGGCCATCCGCGCGAGGTGAGCCCCCCATTTCCCGAACCATTCCGTCAGTTTCCCTTCCGGGACATTGCGGATCTCTCCGCAAAGCCGGATGCCGCGGCGGAGCAGCGCCTCTTCGGTCTTGGGTCCGACACCCGGGAGCTTGCGCACGGGAAGGTCTTTCAGGAACGCCGTCTCCTGCCCCGGCAACACGACCGTGAGGCCGTCCGGCTTCCTGAAATCGGAGGCGATCTTCGCGAGGAACATGGCGGTGGCAACGCCGGCGGAGGCCGTCAGTTTCGTCACCGCGCGCACATGCTGCTTGATCAGGGACGCGAGCTTCGCGGGATCCTCGACGCGCAGAAGGTTTTCGGTCACATCGAGATAGGCCTCGTCAAACGATACCTGTTCCACGAGAGGCGTGTAGGTCCGGAGGATGGACATGACGGTCCGTGACACAGCGCTGTATTTCTCGAAATGGGGATGGATGAAGATGCCTTCCGGACAAAGGCGTTTCGCCTGCGCGGCCGGCATCGCGGAATGAACACCGAACTTGCGGGCCTCGTAGGAACAGGTGCTGACAACGCTGCGGCTCCCGGGGTCACCGCCCACGATCACGGGCTTCCCCCTCAGTGCGGGGTTGTCCCGTTGCTCCACGGCCGCAAAGAACGCGTCCATGTCGAGATGAATGAACTTGCGGGGCCAGATCATAAGATCGGTACGAAATTCAGAGTGCGGAATAAGGAGTCGTCAAAAGCGCTTCGCCCGACCATACTCCCTGCGCCGTACAGAATCAAGAAAACGACGAAACCACGGAATGCAGATCGACCTGTTGAACGGCACCCGTCGAGCGGTCCTTGACTTCGACCTTGCCCTGCGCGAGGTTGCGTTCGCCGATCACGATCTGTTTCGGGATACCGATCAGGTCCGCGTCGTTGAACTTCACGCCGGCCCGCTCGTTGCGGTCATCGTACAGGACCTCGATCCCCGCGGCCGTGAGTTCCGCGTAGATCTTCCCGGCGGCCTGGGCGACCTTCTCTTCCGCCTGGTTTACGGTGATGATCTCGACCGCGAACGGCGCGATTGCCGCCGGCCACTTGATGCCTTTCGCATCATGGTTCTGCTCGATCGCGGACGCAAGAATGCGGTTCACCCCGATCCCGTAGCAGCCCATGATCACGGGCTTGCGTTCGCCCTTTTCGTCAAGGAAGTGCGCCCCGACCGATTCCGAATACCGCGTGCCGAGCTTGAAGATGTGTCCGATCTCCATGCTGGTCGTGAGCTTGAGCGTTCCGCTTCCGTCCGGCGCGCGATCGCCGTCCTTGACGAAACGGATATCGCCCGTTGCCGTCGGCGTGAAATCACGGCCGTAGGTCACGTTCCTGAAATGCTTGTCCTCCTCGTTCGCGCCCGTCACTCCGTCCGCGATCCCGATCACGTCCCAGTCCGCGTACACGGGAATCTTGAGGCCGATCGGACCCGCGAACCCGACCGGAGCGCCCGTCGCATCGCGGATCTCGTGCGCTTCCGCCTGCCGGATCGTTTTGGCGCCGATGAGCTTCCGGAGTTTTCCTTCGTTCACTTCATTCTCGCCCGTCACGAGGGCCGCCACCGGCTTGTCGTCCGCCATGAAAATCAGGGTCTTGATCATCTGGTGCGCGGGGACCTTGTACTTATGCGTGATCTCCTCGATCGTCCGCAGATTCGGCGTGTCGAACTTTTCGGGGGCGAGACTCTGCGGGACCGGCGTTTTCAATCCCGGGTCGCCGCGCTCGGCAATATCCTGGCTCGCGAGATACCCGGACCCGGAACTCGCGACGCGGTCCTCGCCGTACGGACAGATCACCATGAACTCCTGGCTCATCTTGCCGCCCATCATACCGGTGTCCGCGCTCACGACCTGGAACTGGAGCCCGCAACGGCTGAAGATACGGTGATAAGCCTCCGACATCTTCCGGTAATTGACATCAAGCCCCGCCTCATCGCGGTCAAAGCTGTAGGCGTCCTTCATAATGAATTCCTTCGTGCGGATCACCCCGAACCTCGGCCGGGCCTCGTCGCGGAATTTGTTCTGGATCTGGTACAGGTTGAGCGGAAGATCGCGAAAGGACTTGATGTTCGTCCCGACAAGGTCCGTGATGACCTCCTCATGGGTCGGGCCGAGCACGAATTCGTGCCCCGCGCGGTTCTTGAACACGATCTTGTCCTCGCCGAGCGTTTCGTAGCGGCCGGACTTCTTCCAGAGCTCCGCGGGATGCAGCGCGGGCATCAGGACCTCGCAGGCGCCGGCCCGGTTCATCTCCTCGCGAATGATCCCGATGATCTTGAGAAGCACGCGGAAACCGAGCGGGAGATAGCTGTAGACGCCGGACGCAAGCTGCCGCACAAGACCGGCCCGCAGCGCGAGCTGGTGGCTCGCGGCTTCGGCGTCTTTGGGAACATTTCTGAGACTCGGAATCAATATTTGTGTCCAGCGCATAGTTAACCTCTTGCTTTGTCACACGCCCGCAACCGGAAACACTCCGGCGTGTTGGATTTTAATGACCGCTCAAATGCAGCAGATTCCTGATCTTGTCGACAACCTGGAGATTCACGATATCGTTATAGAAAACCAGCACCATCAGTCCCATCAGCGCGTAAAAGCCGGCATTCGTCACTTTCTCCTGCACCTTCACGGGAATCGGGCGGCGAAAGAGGGCCTCGATCAGGAGAAAGACAAGATGTCCCCCGTCCAGGGCGGGGATCGGCAGGAGGTTGATCGCCGCGAGCGAAACGCTCAGGATCGCCATCAACTGCACAAGCGCCGGGATTCCCGCCCGCGCCGCCTGCCCGCTTACCTGGACGATACCGAGCGGCCCCATGAGATTCTTCGGAGAAAGTCTCCGCGCGCAGATGTAGTAGATGGCCTTATAGGTCAGCACGGTCTGGGAAACGACCGTCTCCCATCCCATAGCGATCGATTCGAGAACACCGTATTTTTCGGTCACCACGATCTCCGGATCCGGCGTGATCCCGATCCGGCGCAGCGTGACGGGTTTACCGAAGATATCGCGGGTCGCCTCGACTTTGGGGATCACGCCCACCGAAAGCTCCTGCCCTGCGGTGCGCACGACGGCGATCTCGATCACGGGACCCGTCGCCGAATCAAGCGCGGCGAGAACGTCCTTCCAGTTCCCGGTCACGGTCCCGTTCACGCGCACGATCCTGTCTTTCACCGCGAGACCGCTCGATTCCCCGGGATATCCCTTGATGAACCCGCCGATCACCGTCCCCGGCATCGGACGTCCCGTCATAAAAACGGCCGAAAAGAGCACGAACGCCAGCGCGAAGTTCATGGTCACGCCCGCCGTCACGATGATGATTCGCGACCAGGCCGTCGCGGCGAGAAAATCACCGGGCTTCGGGCCTTCCGCCCCCACCGCCGAAGCCTCTTCCCCGGACGGCTTGATGAATCCACCGAGCGGGAGCAGGGAAACGACAAAGCGGGTCTCTTTCGAGTTCCATCCGAACAGTTCCGGTCCGAATCCGATGGAAAACTTTTCCACTTTCACGCCGCACATGCGACAGGCGATGAAATGGCCCCATTCATGAACGATAATCAGAATCCCGAACACGACCAGCGCGGGAAGGATGTTCCAGACTACGGAAAGAAGATGGCTCATAAAAGTTCCGATGCTGTTTGGCGGGCCCGGAGATCCGCATCGAGAATCTCCTCCAGCCCGGGTTTAAGAACAAGCGAATGACGCATCATGGTTCGTTCAATGACCTTCGGGATATCCATAAAACCGGCCTTCCCGCCAAGGAAAGCCTCGACCGCGACTTCGTTGGCGGCGTTCAGGACGGCCGGCATCGTGCCGCCGATCCTGCTCGCCTCGTATCCGAGCGCGAGACACGGAAAACGTTTCATGTCCGGCTTTTCAAAATGCAGGGTCCGCAACCGCGCGAGGTCCAGGTGCGGAAGATGGTTCTCCAGCCGCCCCGGATAGCTCATCGCGTACTGGATCGGAATCCGCATGTCCGTCACGCCAAGATGCGCCATGTGCGACCCGTCAACGAATTCGACCAGGGCGTGCACGATCGCTTCGGGATGGATCACGACCTCAATCTTCTTCGCTTCGACGTGAAACAGGTTCGCGGCCTCGATCGCCTCGAGCCCCTTGTTCATCATGGTCGCCGAGTCCACCGTGATCTTCGGGCCCATTTTCCATTTCGGATGAGCGAGCGCCTGCGCGGGCGTGATCCTCGCGAGCGAGCCTTTCACGTTCCGGAACGGCCCGCCTGAAGAGGTCAAAATGAGCTTTTTAACCGAACAGGGGTCCCGGCCTTCCAGACATTGCCAGAGCGCCGAATGTTCACTGTCGACGGGAAGCACCGCCACGCCGTGTTTCGCCGCTTCTTCCAGAAGAAGCTTTCCGGCCATCACAAGAGGTTCCTTGTTCGCGACGGCGAGCATTTTCCGGGCCCGGACCGCCGCAAAGATCGGTTTGAGGCCCGCCGCCCCCACCATCGCGCAGACCACCTGACGGAAACGTCGCGACCTCTTCGAGACCCTTGTCCCCCGTCACGACCCGGACGCCGAGTTTTTTAAATCGGGAAAGCCAGGCCCCGGCGGGCACACCGTCATAAATGCAAACGATTTTCGGCCTGAATTCAACAGCCTGTTCATAGAGCCGCGCGACGCTTTTTTTGACGGCAAGGGCGTCCACGCGGAACCGGTCGGGATGGATACGGACAATCCGGAGCGCGTTCTCCCCGACCGAGCCGGTCGAACCGAGGATGGCAAGACGCTTCATCCCTTTCATTTCCCGATCTTTTCGTGATTTCCCGTGAGAGATCAACCGAAGGTCTCCGTTCTGGATTTTGCCGTTCCGATCACTGCCCGTCCGGATTTCTACATCCGCTCAAGGCCGAGGACAAAGCTTAAATAGAAATAAACGAACGGCACGGTAAAGAGAAGGCTGTCGATCACATCCAGCACACCGCCGAGACCGGGCAATTGTCCCGAATCTTTCACCCCGGCATCCCGTTTAATCAGGCTCTCGGCCAGGTCCCCGAAGATCGCGAGCCCGCCCACGCCGAGCCCCAGGAGCAGCATGTGGTACCACGCGATATCGATGAAAAAAAGCGCCGCCATCGAAAGCGCCACGGTCGTAATCATCTGCCCGATCGCGCCTTCGACCGACTTGTTCGGGCTCACGAGCGGCAGGAGCTTCACCCGGCCCAGATGGCTTCCGACAAAATAGGCTCCGGCGTCTCCCGCCTTCACGATCAGGATCGTGTAGAAAACCCACATGGCTCCATCCGGCAAAAGCCGCAGCTTGATCAGATAGGAAAAAAACCACGCCACATAAACGATCCCGAACACGCTGACCGCGACGCTCGTGATCGTGCGATCGGGAGAACGCCGGTTGAAAAGAAAGATAAACAGGGCAACGCAAGCCCCGAGCACAAGCGGAAGCTGAAGCGACGAATAAGCCGCGAACGGAAGAAGCGCGCCGAAACACAACCCGAATCCCCGGTGGATGATGAGCCCCTTGTTCTCGGCGATCGAAAAGAATTCGTTCAGCGCGAGCAGAATGAACCCCTCGACCACGATGAAGAACACCCAGTGCGGCGCGTAAAAAATCACGACAATGCACATCGGCACCAGGATAAAAGACATGCCAATCCGTTTCGCGAGCGCGCTCATGCTTGCTCCGTCAGAGACAGGTCCTGCTCAAGCGAAGCGGGACCGCGTTTGTATCGTTTGCATGATGAATGGCTCATTCGAAACCCATCCTTTTCCATAATCCGATCGTGACCCGTCTGATTCATGATCCCTAACGGGGTAAACCTTTCGCAGCCGTCGTGTTGCCGAACCGGCGTTCACGGCCGCGATAATCCTCGATCGCTTTTGAGAACTCATCCGGCGTGAATTCGGGCCAGAGTTTCGGCGTCACATAGAGCTCGCTGTAGGAGATCTGCCAGAGAAGGAAATTGCTGATCCTCATCTCCCCGCTCGTCCGGATCAGGAGTTCGGGGTCCGGCATGCCCGCGGTCAGGAGATATTCGCTGACCGTGGCCTCGCTGATCTCCTTGGGATCGAGTTCGCCGCTCCGCGCTTTTTCCGCGATCTTGCGGCAGGCCCGCGCAATCTCGGCGCGCGACGAATAGCTGAGCGCAAGCGTCAGGGTGAGCCCCGTGTTCTTTTCGGAGGCCCGGCGCGCGTCCAGGAGTTTTTTCTGAAGCGCCTCCGGCAGATCGTTCAGTTCGCCGATCATGTTCAGAACCACATTGTCCCGGATCAGGACGCTGATCTTGCCGTCGAGATACACGGAAAGGAGGTTCATGAGAAAATCGACCTCCTCTTTGGGGCGGCGCCAGTTCTCCCTGGAAAAGGTGTAGAGCGTAAGGTACTTGACGCCCATAACCTGGGCGGCGTGGACAACCTCTTCGACGCGCCGGACACCTTCTTCATGACCTTTGATGCGGGGGAAACCCTGCCGTTTCGCCCATCGACCGTTGCCGTCCATGATGATCGCAACGTGCTGGGGGATTTCGTTCGGCATCGGGCAGGCCCTTACAGGAAAATGGTCTGGTGACGCTGACTTCCAACGGACACGATCTTGATAGGTGTCCCCGTCAGCTGTTCGAGTCTCTTGAGATATTTGCGGGCGTTCACGGGAAGGTCGGACCATTTCTTGCATCCGGTGATGTCCTCGTCCCAGCCCTTCATGGTCTCGTAGATCGGCTTCGCCGCGGAGAACTCGTTGATCGCGTGCGGGTAGTCGCGCGTGACCTTGCCGTTCACCCGGTAGGCCGTCGCGATCTTGAGCTCCTTCAGTCCCGACAGGACATCCAGCTTCATGATCGCCATCGCATCGAGGCCGTTGATCCGGACCGCGTGGCCCGCGATCACGGCATCGAACCATCCGCAGCGGCGCGGGCGGCCGGTTGTGGAACCGAACTCGTCACCCTTTTTCTGAACGATCTCCATGAGCCCGGCGGGGAACTGCGACGGGAACGGCCCCTCGCCCACGCGCGTTGTGTACGCCTTCACCACGCCGAGAATCCGGTCAATGAAGGTCGGGGCAATGCCGGTCCCCGTGATCGCACCGCCGACGGTCGCGTTTGAGGAGGTCACGAACGGATAGGTCCCGTGATCGACATCGAGAAGAGTCCCCTGGGCACCTTCGAAGAGAATATCCTTTCCCGCCCTGGACGCCTCATAAAGATATTTCGGGGTATCGATCGCAAGTTTGAGAAGCCGCGAACGGATCTTTTTGCAGTAAGCGAACGTCTTTTTAAACGAAATGGGTTTGTGCTTGTAGACCTTCGTGAGAACCGCGTTTCGTTCCCTGACAACATCCGAAAGCCGCTGGCGGAGATAGCTCATGGACTTGAGATCGCAGACACGGATACCGACGCGCGCCATTTTGTCGGCATAGCAGGGACCGATCCCGCGCTTCGTCGTGCCGATCGCCTTTCCCCTTTTGAGACTGGCCTCACGGAGCCGGTCCATCAGGAGATGATAGGGGAAAATGAGATGCGCCTGGTCGGAGATGAAGAGCCGCCCGCGGACCTTGACGCCGCCGCGCTCGAGCATATCGATTTCCTCGAACAGCGCCTCGGGATCGATCACGACACCGTTCCCGATCACACAAACCTTTTTGGGATACAGCACTCCCGACGGGATCAGATGGAGCACGAACTTGCGCCCGTGGACCTTGATCGTATGCCCCGCGTTCGGTCCGCCCTGATAACGGACCACCACATCACTTTTCGCGGCAAGGATATCAATAACCTTGCCTTTTCCCTCATCGCCCCACTGGGCACCGATCAGAATCCTGTTCACCCGTCAAACCCTCACGTTAAAAGATGCGCATATGCCTTCAGACAAAATTCAACCCCCGAAGGGGAATCCCGGCAGAACGGGATTCTAACCCCCGGGGGGTTGAATAAGATCAAATCACAATTTTACGACTTTCACGTCCATGACGGACTTCAGCGTCTTGAAACGCGACACGACTTTCATCGGCACTTCGCTATCGGTGTTGATTGCCGTCATCGCGTAAGCCTTCTTGCCCTTGCCGAGGCGACCGAGAGACATTTCGGCAATGTTGATCCCGTTCTTCCCGAGGATCGTTCCGATGTGCCCCACGACGCCGGGCAGGTCCTCGTTCCTCACGAAAATGACCCAGCCTTCCGGCACAAGATCGATGAGGAAATCGTTGATCCTGACAATACGCGGCTGCTGGTTGAAAAGGGTTCCCATGATCCGGTGGACTTCCTTTCCCTGGGCCACCCGGACATCGATGAAACTCGAAAAATCCACCGTCTCGTCGCTGACGCCTTCCGAGATCGTGATGCCGCGTTCCCTGGCTATCGCGGGCGCGTTCACAAAGTTCACGGTGTCACCGCAGATCGGGGTCAGGAGACCTTTGAGGATTGCGACCGTGAGCGACGCGGTCTTGAAACGCGTCGGATCGCCGCCGTAGCGAATCTCGACCTTCTTGATACTGCCGTCAAAAAGCTGCGGATAGAGCGCGCCGATCCGTTCCGCGAGCACGAGCCAGGGTTTCAGGCCCTTGAGCGTGTCGGGGTCAAGATTCGGCATGTTCACGGCGTTCCTGATCGCGCGGTCGTTCAGCGCGTCGATCACCTGGACCGCGACATCAAGGGCGACATTCTCCTGGGCCTCGTCGGTCACGGCGCCGAGGTGCGGCGTGCAGATGAACTGCGGGAGTTTGAGCAACGGGTGATCCGCCGGAGGCGGCTCGCTCGTGAAAACGTCGAACGCGGCGCCGGCGATCTGGCCGGTCTGGATGGCCTCGGCGAGCGCGGCCTCGTCCACGATCCCGCCCCGGGCGCAGTTAACAATCCTCATCCCCTGCTTGCAGAGCTTGAAGGTCTCCTTGTCAAGAAGGTTCTTCGTCTCGGGGGTGAGCGGTGTGTGGAACGTGAGAAAATCCGAATTCCTGAGGAGAGTCGGAATATCCACAAACTCGACCGGCCATTCCTTGACGGACTCTTTCGAGATAAACGGATCGAACACCATGATCTTCATGTTGAAGGCGCGCGCGCGTTTCGCGACCTCGCGGCCGATACGGCCGAAGCCGACAATGCCGAGCGTTTTCCCGTTTAGTTCGCTGCCCTTGAACTTGTTCCGCTTCCACTCCCCTTTTTTGACATGCGTGTCGGCCTGCGGAATGTTGCGGGCGACCGCCATCAGCATCGAGAAACTGAGTTCTGCCGTCGAGATCGTGTTCCCTTCGGGCGTGTTCATGACGATGATCCCGCGCTTCGTCGCGGCTTCAAGGTCCACGTTGTCCACGCCGACGCCGGCGCGGCCGATCACGCGGAGCTTCGTGCCCGCTTCGATGATCTCTTTCGTGACCTTGGTCGCGCTGCGGACCAGAATCGCGTCGTAATCGCCGATGATCTTTTTAAGCTCTTCGGGTTTGAGACCGACCTTTTCGTCGACCTGGAGGTTCTTCTCCCGGCGGAGGACGGCCATGCCTCCTTGTCCCAGCGAATCCGATACGAGCACCTTCATCATCTTCATTTTTCAGTCTCCTCTTGGAATATTCCCGTTAAACCGCACTCAAAAAGTTATTTGCAGCAGCAACAGGAACCGGACGAGGACTTCTTCTCTTTCAGGGATTCATCGAGGACCTTGAGACCGGTCTCGAGATCTTTTCTCGTAATGGCGCCCATATGGCAGATCCGGACGACCTTCCCCTTCATCTGATCGCCCTGCCCGCCGGCCATCGCGATACCTTTTTCGTCGCGCATGTACTGCGTGAGCTTTTCGCCGTCCACACCTTCCGGCATGCAGGCGGCGGTCACGGTCGAAGAAGGCGCTTTCGAGAAGATATTGAGCCCCATCTTCCGGAGCGTGTCACGCGTGAATTGCGCGTTCTCCGAACAGCGTTTGAAAACGTTCTCGAGCCCTTCCGCTTCGATCATCTCGAGCGACTTCTGGAGTCCGATCACGAGCGTGAGCGCGGGCGTCCACGGCGTGTCGCTGTCCCTGAGGGACTTTTCATAGTACTTCAGATCATAGTAGTAACGCGGCAGTTTGGCGGTCGCCATGCGCGCCCTCGCCTTTTCGCTGACGCTCAGGAACGCGAGCCCCGGAGGCAGCATGAGCGCCTTCTGGGAACCGGCGATCACGAGATCGACGTTCCAGTTATCGGTCTCGATACGGTCGGCGCCGAGCCCGGAAATGGCGTCCACGATCAGAAGCGCGTTCGTTTTCGCGACGACCGCTCCGATCGCCTTGATGTCGTTCAGGACCGCCGTCGAAGTCTCGCAAAGCTGAACACAGACTGCCTTGATGTCCGGGTCCTTCTTCAGCGCTTCCTCGATCATCGCCGGAGGCACAGCTTCCCCGAGCGGCATTTTGATCACGATCGGGTTCAGGCCGAATGCCCTGGCGATCGCGGTGAAACGTTCCGCGAATTTTCCGTTCTCGCCAATGAGAATCTTGTCCCCCGCCGAATGGAAATTCACGATCGCGGCTTCCATCGCGAGCGATCCCGACCCGGCGAACGTGTAGACCGGATTCCGGGTCATGAACACCTTCTTCAACCGCTCGGAGACGTCCCCGAAAATCTTGCGGTAGCGGGGCGTGCGGTGGTGGAAGATGGGTTCCGCCATCAACTTGCGGACGGCTTCGGGGACCGGCGTGGGGCCCGGGGTCAAAAGGATCGTGGGATTAATCATTTTATTTTATCTCCGTTTTGGAAGTAATAACCTGGTCAACGATGCCGTAACTCCTGGACTCTTCGGCGGACATGAAATAATCGCGGTCCGTGTCCTTTTCGATCTGCTCTCTGGGTTTACCGGTATGGTGGGCCAAAAGAGTGTTCAGCTGGTCCTTTAATTTCAGGATCTCCCTGGCCTGGATGTGGATGTCGGACGCCGTGCCCTGCGCGCCGCCCCAGGGCTGGTGGATCATGACACGCGCGTTCGGCAGCGCGTAACGCTTGCCCCTGGTTCCGGCGGCCAGAAGGAACGCCCCCATGCTCGCCGCCTGCCCGAGGCAGAACGTCGCGACGTCGCATTTGACAAACTGCATCGTATCGTAGATCGCGAGACCCGCCGTCACGGAGCCGCCCGGTGAATTGATGTAGACATTGATGTCCTTGCCGGGATCTTCCATATTCAGGAAGAGAATCTGCGCGATAATCATGTTGGCGATCAGGTCGTCGATCGGCGTGCCGATAAAAACGATCCGGTCCTTCAACAGCCGGGAGTAGATATCATAGGCCCTTTCGCCTCGGCCGGTCGTTTCAATGACCATCGGAACGAGATAACTCATAATTTTCAACCTTCCTTTCCTGGGCGTGGAGCGCGGAGCGGACAGAAAAACCCGGTTTCCCATACGCTGAACGCTACGCGCTGAACGTTATGACTGTTTGGCGTTCGCCTTGATGTATTCGATGACCTTCTCGTTGCGGACCTGATCGAGCAGGGATTCTAGCGCTTCCTTGTGCTCTTGATAATACTTTTCTATGGTCTCGGCCGACTGGCGGTAACGGGCGGCAAGATCGTTGTATTTTTGCTTGAGATCGGCTTCTTCAACCTTGATCTGTTTCGTCCCGGCGATCTCATCAAGCAAAAAGGCGAGATGGATCTGCCGTTTCGCTTCCGCTTCGAACTCCTTACACACCTTGTCTTTTTCCTGGTCGAAGAGTTCGGCGGTCCCGCCCTGATAGATGAACCGCTGCTTCGATTGTTCGACCAGATTCCCGGTCCTCCGGGCCAAAAGCCCCTGGGGAATATCGATCTTGTTATGTTTCAGCAACTCGTCAAAAAGGGCCCTTTCAAATTCCGCTTCTTTCTCGTCCGCCTTGCGCTTCTCGAGGTCCTGCCGCAGTTTCTCACGAAGATCGGCAAGGTCCTTGTAATCCCCCGCCTGTTTGGCGAGCTCATCATCGACCGCCGGAAGAAACTTCTCCTTCACTTCTTTCACGGTCACCTTGAAGGTCGCGGGTTTGCCGGCCATGTTCCTGTTCTGCATATTCTCCGGCATATTCAGCTGAATATCCTTTGCGTCGCCGGCCTTCAGGCCGACAAGCTGTTCGGAAAATCCCTTGAGGTATTCGGATGCCTTCAGCTCGACCCAATCATCCTGGCGCTTCTCAAGCTCCTTGCCTTCGATGACGCAGACGTAATCCATGACCATGAAATCGCCCATCGCTGCGGGGCGTTCGACGGCTTTGTACCGGCAATGCCGTTCGCGGAGATTCTCAACGGCTTTTTCGAGCTCGTCGGGCTTCACTTCCGCCTTTTCCCTTTTCGCGTTAAGCCCTTCGACCCTGGAAAGCTTCACCTTGGGACGAATCTCCACGTGAGCCTTGAAACTCAGTTTTTCGCGGGTGAACTGCACATCATGAAGCTCCGGTGCGGCAAGCGGGCTCAGACCTTTCTCGCGGATGGCATACGGGAGAGATTCCGAAAGGAGCTGTTCGAGCACCGCGTCATTGGCGTTCTTCTCATAATGCATCTCGAGCACATGGCGCGGCGCCTTGCCGGGACGGAACCCGGGGACTTTGGCCTTGGGTGCGATCGCGGCGTAATAATTCCGGTACTCTTCGGCGATCCGATCCTTCGCGACCTCGATCGTGAGGATCTTTTCGCAGACTTTCCCGTCCTGGAGTTTTACCTTGAAGGGGGACGCTTCGGTGGGTTCCGTTGCGGTGCTATCCTGATTCGGGTCGTTTTTCTTCTTCTTGAAAAAATCCATTCTGAATACCATTCCTTCCAGGTTGTCAGACCAAATCCGGTGTTCCTGTCCGGCATGGAGAGAAACGCGGAGAATTGATCTTGTCTCTCCAAAAAAATGGAGCGAGTGGAGGGAATCGAACCCTCGTAGCTGCCTTGGCAAGGCAGTGCATTACCACTATGCTACACTCGC
>MWBI01000069.1 GCA_002068945.1 Candidatus Omnitrophica bacterium ADurb.Bin314 | reverse complement strand
AAAGGGGTTTGGTTTGTTCGTTATCACGGCCTGTGTCCGGTCCCTGAAGAACTCCAGCATGTCCTTCGCGCCGGGATAAAGTCGGGAGTGATCGAGCATGTGTTCGATGTAATGCTGCCGGTAAATCTTCGCTCCCCGTTCCGCGAGTTTTTCGTCCTCCGTCCGGAACACCCGGCGGATCAGCGAATGGAGCCCCGTTCCCACGCATTCCTTGATCTCGTCGTCCGTGAGATGGGGGCCGTTCAGCTCCCGGAGGGCATGGCGGACGCTGTTGATGATATCCTGGCGCGTATCCACCAGCGTTCCATCGAGGTCATAGATAATGAGTTTTTTCATGCAATCTCTCCCGTGATCCTTGCCGCGAATTCGGCGGCAGGAGTTGCAACCAGGATATTTGTTTTTAAGGAACGCCGCGTGGACACATTCGGCCTACACGCCCCGGGATTGAACCCCCTTCGGTCATCCAACCGATCGGGGCCGCTGTGTTGCCATCCGTTTCGGGACTTCCGTTCAAAACGATGATCTTTTCCGTGACATGAAGAGAATCCCGCAGAATACGGTCAGGAAGCGGCCGATTTCCTTTCCTTCAGGATCGCGATAAAAATATCCACGATCTGCGGGTCGAACTGGGTGCCGCTGTGTTTGCGAAGCTCCGCGACCGCCGATTCCTGGCTCAGAACCTGGCGGTAAAGCCGCTTTGAAGTCATGGCATCATAGGCGTCGGCCACGGAAAGGATCCTGGCAAAGACATGGATATCCTCCCCCGCGAGTTTGTCGGGATAACCGTTCCCGTCATGGCGTTCATGGTGACCGCGGACGGCCGCAAGCATCTCGGGCCCGAGAAGGACCGGCTTCAGGATATCCTCGCCGATCATCGGATGGTTCCTGAGAAGTTCCCATTCCGCTTCGGTCAGTTTCTCTTTTTTGGAGAGGATCGCCTCATGGATGCCGAGTTTGCCGATATCATGAAGGATCGCCGTCTGTTTCAGCATCTCCAGCCGTTCGGGAGAGAAGCCGAGCCGTTTCGCGATCTCGACCGCGAATTCCGAAACCCGTTCCGAGTGACCTCTTGTGTAGGGGTCCCTGGCTTCCACGATCATCACCAGCGTCCGGATGATCCCGTAGAAATAATCCTGGTTTTTCTGATAAGCGTGCGCCAGGTCGGCCGCCATCTGGTTGAACGAGCGGGACAATTCCGAGATCTCGTCATGCCCCGTCACCGTGATCCTGTAGCTCAGATCCCCGCCGCTCACACGCCGGATACCGTCGGAAAGCGTCCGGAGTGACGCCGTCAGCCGGGTCGAGAACCAGATCCCGAGGGGAAGGAAGATCGCCAGACCGGCCACAAAAGCCAGCAGGACGCTCGCATGAATCTTTTTCTGCATCCGGCTGATGTCCGAAGCAAGTGTGTCGACCCCCACCACGGCGACCGCTTTGCCGCTTTTGTCCCTGACCGGCGCGTAACCGGAGAGCATGGTCCCCCAATCATCGGGCTGGACTTTTTTTTCCGCGACCGGTCCGCGAAGCGCCTCGCTGATCTCGGGAAACCGGGTCACATCGTACCGGTCACCCGGATACGCGGTCACTCCTTTCCGGTATGCCAGATACGGATCCGCGTCGACGACGAATTGCCATTCGAGAGGGTTCTCCGCCGGTTTCAGGACATAGACAAAACCGATCAAGGGATTTTCCTGCTTCAGCCTCAAAAACCGGTCAAAAAGGGCACGAAACGCGGGCGTCTCGACACCGCTCCGGTCCATCGGGATCGATGCGATCTCGTCGGCATCGACCGAGGAGGCTATCGCGCTCGCGGTGGTCATGAGATTCTCGCGAAGTTGTTCGAATTGGGCGCGAAGAGCAATGCGCTGGACCGCGATATCGCTCGCCACTCCCATCAGAAAGATGGCGAGGATCAACGCCAGCGTGACGCGGACGCGAAAGCTTTCAAAAAAACGTCTGAGGTTATGCATGTCTTAGTGAACCATTTTCCGGTTACAAAAGTCCAGGATTTTTTGCTGCAAATCACAAATCCGTTTTTCGATACCGTCGAGAACATCAGGGGCCTGAGGAAAGTCCGTGGTCACTTCCGCGGCATTCTTGAGGTAATAGATCATGCCTGAGCGGACCGGCTCTTTCAGGATCCGGGAGACCGCGAGCGCGTAAATCCCGATCTGCAGGTCATGGCCGCTCGCTTCCGCAGACGCGCGATCTCCCGCCGCCGTTTTATAATCAAGCACATGCCAGGCGCCGTCGCTTTCACGAAACAGCGCGTCGATCTTTCCGTGGATGAGCCCCCGTCGACCGTTCAGCGTGAAATCAACCTCACGTTCAACCCGGTCGGCCTTCCGGAGACGCTTAAAAAGAGCCGAACCGAAGAACGCTTTCAAGATTTCGCGGCCGTCCCGGATGCCGTCTTTCCCGAACGACCCGAATTCCCGGTCCAGCACGTCCTGCTCCAGATACCGATCGGGATCCGTGAGATCGATCCGTTCCAAAAGCGAATGCATGGCCGTTCCGAAATCAGAGGCCCGGTAACCCGGCCTTTCCTCTTCTTCGGCTTCTTCCGCGTCCCGGACATCCTCCCGTGTTTCCTGCCACCCGATCTGGTAGGTCCGCCAGAAGGCCTGCGGGTCTTTCGAAAAAAGAACGTAGGCCGAAACGGGCAGGTCGATGCTCCGGAGTCGCGGGGCCTCGCGCGCCGGCTCCGGCACCGGTCCGGCTTCTTGCGCCGGCCTCATGGTTTCCAGGGCCTTCCGGATCTTTTCGCGCAGATTCTCCGGTTTCTGTCCAAAAAACGGGACCGCGCGATCGGTGTCACAAGCGGCAGGGATGCCGGTCTTCCCGGCGATCGCGTCCATCCAGTCCATCCAGGTCAGCATATCGGCGTACCGATCTTTTGGCTTTTTCCGGATCTCACGAATCCCGCTCAGGATCAGCCGGGACTTCGCACGGGTACACGCCACGTAGAAAAGCCGCTTCCGCTCCTCCTTTTCGCGAAGAATCATTTTTTCGTCCAGAATCTGATAGAAACGGGATTTTTCGGGCGCTCGCGTCAGGTCGTTCCGAAGACGGATCGCGAAACCTTCGTTTGCGTGCGCAATAATGCTCTTTGGATCCGGATTCTTTCCTTCGGAGCCCATCCCCGCGACGATCACGACGGGGAATTCCAGACCTTTCGCCGCGTGAATGGTCATCATCCGCACCGTTTCCCCGCCCTCTTCGGCCGCCACCTGCGCCTCGGACTCCCGGACCTCC
>MWBI01000068.1 GCA_002068945.1 Candidatus Omnitrophica bacterium ADurb.Bin314 | reverse complement strand
CACGATCGCGTGCACGACGAGGAAAAGGTATTCCTCGTAATCGTCAACCTTGGGCTGCGAGTGGTCCGCAATACAGTCTTCAATGGCAAGAGGATGGAAATTGAAGATTTCGACCAGCGTTTCCTCCTCGAATTCGCTCGCGCCTTCGAAGTCAACCCACAGCAGGCCGCCTTTTTCCTGAAGCGCGGCCAGCATACGGGCGCGCGAAAGCTCGGTCTCGACCGGCGCGCCCTTCTTGTACAGAAAACTCGTGATCATCGGAATTCTCCCTTGAATCTCAGGGGTATGATACCAACCGTCCTTCCTCTTTGCGACATAAAATTTGCCCTCCGGGGCCGTGTCTTATAAAATGGGGCGTTCGCCGGAGAAACTATGGTCAAAAAAATCGTCGTGATCGATGATGAGCCGGAAATTTCGGAGATGGTGACCGATTGCCTCATTGAGGCCGGTTACGCTTCTTATTTCGCCCTGAACGGTCCGGACGGCCTCGCCCTCATCAAGAAAGAAGCCCCGGCCCTCGTGATCCTTGATATCGGACTCCCCGGCATGACGGGGCTGGAGGTCCTGGAAGAACTGCGCCGCGACTCTCCCCAGACTCTTGTGCTTGTTCTGAGCGGCAACAAAGACACGGAAACGGTCAAGAAGGCCCTCGCGGCCGGCGCCGCGGAATACATCACGAAACCGATCAATCTCGAGACACTCCTGAACCAGTTTGTGAAGGACCTGATCGGCCCACCCCGTTAGAAGCCGGAAACGCCTGGCGGCATTCCCGCTCATCCGCGTGATGGCACCGGCAATTTCAGTTCAAAGATTATTCGAGGCCGTTTTGCTCTTGGCTGGTGTGAATTCCCGGCAGAACCCGGCTCGCGATCCGAAGCTATTTGTGGTGACTGGCAACGTAACTGCGGATCGCCTCAAGATTCCTTTTGGGAATCTTCGTGAACTCGATCCCTGACCGGTACAAATCCTCGTCGAGAAGCCCGCTGTGGCGGATCATCCCTTCAACCGTAACAAATGTTTCGGGCGTCGTCGGGAGCTGAAAATTCATGGAAACCAGCGTGCCGACGGGGATCCCCTCCTCGAAAGTGATCAGCTTCGCGCCGCCTTCCGAAATATCAGAGATTCGCGTCTGGACACCGATCTCCTTGTCGCGAATGGTACAAAAATACCGGGTCACCGCGTAAACATCCACGCGGACGAATCGCCGCCTTTCGTGATGCCTTGTTTCCTGTGAGTGCTGGGACATCAAACAAACTCCGTTTTGTGATAATACCATGACGAACATACTATTCATCGGCCGCGGAGCTTTTGTCTTGAACGGATTCCCGGAAATTTCCGGGGTCTGTTCGCGCACCCGCAATCCGATGTATTAACAACGGAGGGAGTAGGATTCGAACCTACGAGACGCTTGCGCGCCTAACGGTTTTCAAGACCGCCGCATTCAACCGCTCTGCCATCCCTCCATTGAGAACTCATTCCGGGACAAATCTTAAAGAGCATTTCTCGCCGCCCGCCACAAAAATGACTTTCGCGTGCCCTGCGGCATGTGACTTTGTGTCTATCGCTTCTCTTTCCGCAACCCCTTGAAGAATTCGGAAAGAAGGAACTTCGCGTCATCCGCCATCACGCCACCCGTCACCTTGACCTGATGGTTCAACCGGTCGTCTTCCGTAATATGATAAAGGCTGTGGCAAGACCCCGCCCGGGGGTCGCGGGCGCCGAACACGAGGTTCGTGCATTTTGTCACAACCAGCGCCCCCGCGCACATCGGGCACGGTTCGAGCGTCACATAAAGCGTTGCGCCTTCAAGCGATCCGCGGTGATCGCGATTCCGGGGCCTCGCTTCTTCCAGGCTCGCGAGTGTCTCCGAGGCCTGCGTAAGGGCGATCATTTCGGCGTGCGCCGTCGGGTCCCGGAGCATTTCCATCTGATTGTGGGCGCGCGCCACAATCCGGTTCTTCCACACGACCACGGCGCCGACCGGCACCTCTCCTTTTTCGAGGGCCGTGACAGCCTGCTTGATCGCTTCCTTCATAAAATGCTGATGATCGGGCTTTTCCACCCTCTTAGAGATCATGGCAAACCTTTCTTTCGCAAAGAACGGCGAAGGCACAGTCACACGTATTCGCCTCTTTGTTTTCGGAAGCACTCCTGAAGCGCTTTCTGTCTCTAACGGGATCCATGGCGGGTATTATTATACATAAAGCCCCGGGCGGGTCATCCCGGAAGACAGGAACTCTCGATTTTCACGCAAAACAAGTGCCCCCGTTTTGGTTTCCTGCTATCCTTACCGCCATGCTTCCGTCGATCTCTCAAAAACCGCGCATCTCTGAATGGCTTCCTCTCGCGACCGTTTTCGCCACGGTGTATTTTTTCTCCATGAACGGACTCGGAGCCCTCCCCAGCCTCGCGATCAATTTTCTTCTGAAGGACCGCATTGGTCTCACGCCCGCGCAGCTTTCCTACTTCCAGGCCGTGACGCTGATCGCGTGGATCGTCAAACCCCTCTGGGGCATGATCTCGGACCTCTGCCCCATTCTGGGATCGCGCCGAAGATCCTATCTCGTGCTTACGTCACTTTTTGCCGCGGTTTCGTGGCTCGTTCTTTCGGTCGCGCCTTCATATACGGCTGGTCTGCTCCTCACCGTCATGACACTGATCACCCTGGCCTACGCCTTCCAGGATGTCGTCTCGGACGGCCTCATGGTCGAATCGGGACAACGGCTCGACATGACCGGCCAGTTCCAGTCGATCCAGTGGACCGCCGTCTATATCGCAATGATCATCACGTCTTTCGCAGGCGGGATCATCGCGGACCTCGCGAAGGCCGGTTCCCTTTCCTACCGGCTCATTTTTGCGGGGACCTCGCTTTTCCCGATGCTAACCGCGGTCGTTTCGGCGTGGTTCGTCAGGGAACCGGCCGAAAACCAGCCGGAACGGATGGCCGGACTCAGCCTGCGGAATATCTTCCGCCGCAAAGGAATCTGGATCCTCTCTTTCTTCCTCTTCCTCTGGAACTTTTCTCCGTCCTTCGGGGCGCCGTTTTTTTATTACGCCGTCGACACCCTGAAGTTTACGGGCTCTTTTCTCGGAATCCTTCAGGCTGTCGCAGGGGTGGGGGCACTTCTCGGAAGTGTGCTTTACGGCTTTTTTTTCGCGCGAATCCCGCTCAAAAAATTTCTGTTCGCAGCCATTCTGCTCGGCGTCGCCGCGACACTTTCCTATTATATTTATTTTGCGCCCGGGCTGATCGCCATCCCCGGGCTTTTGAAGGGGCTGGCTCTCACATTGAATTTCCTGTTGGGGATGGCAAGCTCGGTGATCTTCCTCGCCCTGCTCAATCTCGCGGCAAAAGCCTCCCCGCGCTTCGCGGGAGGAACGGTCTTCGCGCTCCTCATGTCGTTCTACAACCTCGGGCAGATGGGCTCAAGTGCCCTCGGCGGTTTTCTTTTGCCGCTGGTGGGACTCCAGCCGCTTATCGCCATCTCCGCGGCCGTCTCCCTCCTCGTGCTTTTCCTGCTGCCTTATCTTCCTGTTCCCGGAGACTGACCCTTTTGGATATCCGCGGCTCGTCATAGCCCGTGCAGACAAAAAAAGACCCGGTCTTCGGTTCGAAGACCGGG
>MWBI01000067.1 GCA_002068945.1 Candidatus Omnitrophica bacterium ADurb.Bin314 | reverse complement strand
GACGAGCTTCCTGGACGGCGTGATCAGATAACCGATACCGCCGTGATGTTCTGTCTGGGCCAGCAGGTCGCAGGTCACGAAATCCGCGTTGGCGGTGTGGTCCGCGATGATCGCGACCTCGCTCGGTCCGGCGACCATGTCGATGTCAACGAACCCGTAGACCTGACGCTTCGCTTCCGTGACGTAGGCATTCCCCGGTCCGACGATCTTGTCGACCTTCGCGATCGTTTTGGTACCGAAGGCCATGGCGCCGATCGCCTGGACGCCGCCGACACGGTAAATCTCGTTCACGCCGAGCAGGTTCGCGACCGCGAGGATGTGCGGGTCGATGTCCCCCGTGTCACGCCGCGGCGGGGTGCAGATTGCGATCTGCTTCACGTTGGCGACCTTGGCCGGGATAACCGTCATGTAGACCGTAGAGACAAGGGGCGCCGTGCCGGCCGGGATGTACACGCCGACTCGCTCAATCGCTTCGTACTGTTTCCCGAGCTGGATGCCGTTCTTGCCGGCGAGCTCGAAGGAGCGTTTCAGTTCCTTTTCATAGTATTCACGGACGTTCTCGGTGATCTGGCGGAGGAGCGGGACGAACGGGACCTGGATTTTCTCGAATGCACGGTTGATGTCGCTCTGCGTGACCGAAAGCCGTTTGAGGGGCAGGTCGATCCCGTCGAATTCGCGGGTGTAGCGGCGGAGCGCGAGATCCCCCGATTGACGGACCTCCGCGAGGATCCGGTTGACCTTCTTGAAGACCTTCGGGTCGAAATAAGAAGCGTAATCGCGCCTGATTTTTTTCTGGGTCTGCTTATCCCAGTTGAGGACTTGCATGACTAAAGACCTTTTTCCGTGAGATATTCGCTGATGAGGCCTTCGATTTTATCCCTCGAAGCCTGGAACTGCCCGTGGTCGGGGCCTCCGCCCTGGACAAGATCGGGACGGCCGCCTCCGGTCACCTGGAGGATCCCCGATAGCCTACCAAAAAGGGCTTTCATATCAAAGGATGATTTCTTGAGGTCGTTCGAGATGCCGGCCAGGAGGCTCAACTTCCCTTCCGAAGTCGAAGCGACGATAAAAACAAGTTTCTGCCCGCTGTCGCGCAACGTGTCGGAGATACCTCTTAACTCGGGTATCCCGGCGCCTTCCATCAGGTGCAGAAGGATCCTGCAGCCACGGACCTCCCTGGCGGAAGCGATGAGCCGCCTTGCGTCGGCTCCAGAGACCGCCGGTCCGTTGCCGGCCGCCTTCTGTTTTTTGACCGACTCCTGGAGTTTCGCGAGGCGCATCGGGATATCCGCAATGCCAACCTTGAGGGTCTTCGCGATCTCAGCGAGCTGTCCTTGCATGGCCCGGACGTGCCGGAGCGCTTCCAGGCCCGTCACGGCCTCGATGCGCCGCACGCCGCTCGCAACCGAGGATTCCGACGTGATCAGGAAAAATCCGATCTCGCCGGTCCGGTCGCAGTGGGTGCCGCCGCAAAGCTCCTTGCTGAAATCCGGTACGTCGATCATCCGGACCGTTTCCCCGTACTTGTCCCCGAAGAATGCGAGGGCGCCTTCTTTTTTGGCGTCCGCGATCTTTTTGACGTATTTGTGGACCGTGAGGTCCTGGATAATCCGTTCATTGACCGCCGTCTCGACCGTCGCCAGCTCTTCCGCGGTCAGGGCACGGCCGAACGAATAGTCAAACCGCAAACGGTCCGGAGCGACCATCGATCCGAGCTGGCGGACGGACCCGCCGAGGCTCTGGCGGAGCGCCGCGTGCAAAAGATGTGTCGCCGTGTGATTGCGCATGATGGCGGCCCGGCGCCGGATGTCGACCCTGGCTTCCACGGCGGCTCCGTTCTCGATTACCCCGCGAAGGATTTCACCCCGGTGCAGGAAATACTTGTCGAGCTTCTTCGTATCGAGCACCTTCATCGCCAGACAGTCCGATTCCAGCATGCCCTGGTCCCCGATCTGGCCCCCGCTTTCGGCGTAAAAAGGGGTCCGGTCGAGAATTACGGTCGCGTGGTTCCCCTCGATCTGGCACCAGAGGACCTTGGCGTCCGCGGCCAGGGTGTCATAACCGAGGAAGACGGTCCCGGGAAGATGGGACGGAATCTTTTCGAGATCGGACTTCGCGAATATCTCGGCCGCGATTTTACTCGATTCCTTCGATCGGGAGCGTTGAGCCTCCATCAGTTTCTCAAAGCCGTTCCGGTCGATCGAGAAACCTTCGCTTTCGGCGATCATGCGTGTCAATTCCTCGGGGAACCCGTACGTGTCATAAAGCTCGAAGACCGAATCAGCGGAAAGGACGGTTTTTCCCGCTTTTTTGTGAGCATGGATCTCTCCGCCCAGAATCTTGAGCCCGCTTTCGAGGGTTTTGAGGAAGCGTTCCTCCTCCTGCCTGAGGACGGTCCGGACGTTCTCTTCGGACTCCGATAGTTCAGGATAGGCCGGTTTCATGGCCGCAATCACACCGCTCATGGCATGACAAAGGAACGGTTTTTTGATCTTGGGGTTCAGCCGGTGGGCCTGCCAGATTGCCCGGCGGATCAGCTTGCGCACGACATAGCCGCGTCCCTCGTTCGACGGTACCGCGCCGTCCGAGATGGAGAAGACGACCGCGCGCAGGTGGTCGGCGATGCAGTAAAGCGGTTTGTTGGCGGCGTTCCTGGCCGCGATGCCGAGCGACTTCAGGATCGCCTCATGAATGGGCTGGAAAAGGTCGATCTCGAAATTCGAGGACTTGCCCTGCAGGACGCACGCGAGGCGTTCAAGGCCCATGCCGGTGTCGATGTTCCTGGCCTTGAGGGGCACGAGCTTTCCGCCCTCTTGTCGGTCATACTGCGTGAAGACGAGGTTCCAGATCTCCGCGTATTTTCCCGAGTCGTCGACCGGCGTGCCGGTAATCGAGGGGTTCAGGTCATAATAGATTTCGGAGCACGGGCCGCAGGGGCCGTTCGGACCATCCTTGGGTGCGTTCGCGGGCCAGAAGTTGGACTTGTCGCCGCATTTGTAAATCCACTCTTCGGGAAGGCCGATCTCCTTGCGCCAGAGGTCGCAGGCCTCCTGATCGTTCTCATGGACCGTGATGCGAAGCCGTTCTTTCGGGATAGACAGAATGGTGGTCAGGAATTCCCAGGCCCAGATGATGGCTTCCTTCTTGAAATAGTCCCCGAACGAGAAATTGCCGAGCATTTCGAAGAAGGAGTGATGGTAAGGCGTCCGGCCGACTTCGTCGAGATCGCCCGTCCTGAGGCATTTTTGGCTCGATACGGCCCGTTTCAGGTCCTTTTTGACCCCCAGGAAGTATTCCTTGAATTGGTTCATTCCGGCGCCGGTAAAAAGGAGCGATGGGTCGTTCTGCGGGACAAGGGAGTCACTTGGGGTGACGGTGTGTCCCCTGGATGCGAAGAAATCGAGATAGGCTTTTCGGATGGCGTCAGCTGTGTATTGGTCTTTCATAATGTCGGATCGTCATCTGGCGTGTCCCTGGCGACGGTTTCAAGTACGTCGCGGACAACATGATAATCGTAGCCTTTCCTTATCAGGTGATCAAAAAGTTTCTTTTTTCTCTTGGCCGGTTCCAGTTTCGAGAGGCTCGGCCACTTGGAACGGGCCAGCTCCAGGGCCCGCGCGCGTTCATTCGATTCAGTGAGGGACCCCAGAATCTCCCTCTGAACCTTCTCCGGGACGCCGTGATGCTTGAGTTCGAAGGCGACCCTGCGCCGTCCCGCGGCGCTTCCCTGCATAAGCCGCGTCGTCAGGTTTTTCGCGTAGGCTTTGTCGTCCAGGACGCCCTGCCCGCTCAACTCATTCATCGCGAACTGAACGGCCATGGCGGGATAGCCTTTGGCCTCGAGCTTTGTCCGGAGTTCACGCTGGCTCTTGGGACTTGCGGCCAGCAGCCTCAGGGCTGTGATCAGAGCCTGTTTTGACTTTTCATCCGGCGGCTCTGCCATGGGACGCGGGAAAGCGGTCTAGTCCGCCACCCCGACGGTGGCCGTTTCGCCGGCGGCGACTTTCTCGATGATCCTGGATTCGATCTCCTCGAGAAGTTTCGGATTTTCCTTCAAGAACATCCGGGCGGCGTCCTTGCCCTGCCCGAGTTTTTCGCCATTGTAAGCAAGCCAGGTCCCCGATTTTTCGATGACCTGGTACATGACGCCGAGTTCAAGGAGGTTTGAGGAACGCGAGATTCCCTCCGAAAAGAGGATATCGAATTCCGCCTGCCGGAACGGTGCCGCGACCTTGTTCTTGACGATCTTGACGCGGACGCGGTTACCGATGATCTCATCACCTTTTTTGAGACTGGCGATCCGGCGGATATCCAGACGCATGGAGGCGTAGAACTTCAGGGCCTTGCCGCCCGGTGTGGTCTCGGGATTTCCGAACATGACGCCGATCTTCTCGCGGAGCTGATTGATGAAGATGATACAGGTTTTCGACTTGTTGATGATGGCTGTCAGCTTGCGCATCGCCTGAGACATCAGACGGGCCTGGAGGCCCATCTGGGACTGGCCCATTTCCCCCTCGATCTCGGCCTTCGGGACGAGCGCGGCGACGGAGTCGACCACGATCAGGTCCACGGCATTGGAACGAACCAGCATCTCCGCGATCTGGAGAGCCTGCTCACCCGAGTCGGGCTGCGAGATCAGAAGGTCGTCGACCTTGACGCCGATCTTCTGGGCATAGACGGGATCAAGCGCATGTTCGGCGTCGATGAAAGCCGCGACCCCGCCCTGGGCCTGGATTCGGGAGATGATATTGAGCGTCAGCGTCGTTTTTCCGCTTGATTCGGGTCCGTAAATCTCGACGATGCGTCCGCGGGGAACCCCGCCGATGCCGGTCGCGATGTCGAGGCTAAGAGCTCCGGTCGGGATCGGGACGACATTTTCATGGCGGCTGTCGCCGAGCTTCATGATCGATCCCTTGCCGAACTGTTTTTCGATCTGGCTGAGCGCAAGCTCGAGGGCCTTCTGTTTTTCGCTGGCTTTCTTGGGGTCGGGGGAGGTCTTTTCGGATTTTTTACGTTCATTTTTGCGTTCGGCTGACATATCGGATCTCCTATGAACCGGCCCATGCGGACCGGGTGAATGAATTCGGAAGAATGAAAATTCTATCGGTCGTCCTCCGTTCTGTAAAGACAATTCCCGAAATCATCTCCCGAGATCATTGATGTATAATCAAATCATATATAATCAAAAACAAATAGTCAAGGATGGGGGCAATGCGGTCAAAAAAGCTTCTTTTCCGTTCCCTGGCGGAGGCGTTCGATATTGCTCCGGTGGGTGTAGAAAATGAAACCCGCAAGGAGGAGGCTGATGGGCAGGAGGAGCAGGAGTTCGGGATCTGCCCAGTAGAAGAGAGCGACCATGAGCGGGAATGCAAGGGTGGCTGCGAGTGAGGCGATCGAAATGACGCGCGTGACCGTGAAAACGAGGATCCAGATGCCGAAAGCGGACAATGTCGGTTGCCAGCACACGGCGAGGAACACGCCGAGCGAGGTGGCGACGCCTTTTCCTCCCTTGAAACCAAGCCAGACCGGAAAGGTGTGCCCGAGGATCGCCGCGACGCCGAGGATCAGCCGAACGGACACGGACAGCTCGGGGATCCCCGTCCACAGCGGGAAAAGACATGATGCGGCGCCTTTGGCGGCGTCGAGGAGCAGGACTACAATCCCCCATTTTTTCCCGATTGTGCGGAACACGTTGGTCGCCCCGATATTTCTGCTGCCGTGTTCGCGGATATCGATCCCTTTGGCCAGGCGGCCGGCAAGAAGACCGAACGGGATGGAACCCAGAAGATAGGCGATCACGGAAAAAAGGATCATGGTCATGGTATTTGTTTCAGCCCTTTGATGACATAGATGATTCCCGAAAGGATCGTTACGATCCCTGTCACGTAGGCAAGCGGGACCGCGATTTCCCACTCGAGCAGGATGAAAATGAGGAGCAGCATCTGGAGCGTTGTGGTCAGTTTCCCGAACAGATTGGGCTCCACCCTGCACGGCACGTGCATGAAGTGAAGCGTGAAAAAACCGAGAGAAAGGACGAGGTCCCGGAAGAGAATCGTGATCGTGACCCAGAGCGGCGGATGGTACGCGAGCGGATTCGTAAAAAGAAGGCCGATGTAGCCGCCGAGAATCAGAAGTTTATCCGCAAAGGGATCCAGGACTTGGCCAAGGGCTGTTTTTTGCTGGAGGAGTCGCGCGAGAATGCCGTCGAGGGCGTCCGTAACGGCCGCGAGAATGAAGATTCCGAGGGCCCACAGACGAAGATGCTCTTTGCCGGGACCGTACGAGATCAAGGTCGTAACAAATACCGGTGTCAGGATGATCCGGAGGAGTGTCAGGTAATTCGGGATGCTCAAGAGGTGACGGTATCCGTGGTTTCTTGCCGGGAAGGCATGGGTTCCATCTCGGCCGCGACCTTGGGATGCAGGTCCTGCCCCGGAAGTGATTCATCCCCCGAACGGACCTTGACGGATACGATCTTCGAAACGCCGGGTTCCTCCATCGTCACACCGTAGAGCGAGTCGCCCATTGCGATCGTCTTGCGGTTGTGCGTGATAATCAGGAACTGCGTTGTTTCGATGAAAGAGTGCAGCACCATCAGGAAACGGTCGATATTTGCTTCGTCAAGCGGGGCATCTACCTCGTCGAGCAGACAGAAGGGCGAAGGCCGGATCCTGAAAAGCGCGAAAAGCAGCGCGACCGCGGTCAGGGCCTTCTCGCCGCCGGAAAGGAGCGACATGTTCTGAAGTTTCTTTCCGGGAGGACGGACAACGATATCGATGCCGGATTCGAGCGGGTGTTCCTCGTCGATCAGCGTGAGTTTCGCGTCGCCGCCGCGGAAGAGGATCTGATAGTATTCGCGGAACATGGTCTGAACTTGTCCGAAGGTGTCTTCGAAAAGCTGCTTGGTGGTCCGGTTGATCTTGCGGATAGCCTCCATGAGCGAATCGCGCGCTTCTTCGAGGTCCTTCTGTTGGGCGATCAGGAAGTCATAGCGCTGCTTGAGTTCCTGGTATTCTTCAATCGCGAGCAGGTTGACCGTGCCGAGCGAGTCCACCTTGGTCTGAAGCTGGGCGATCTCCTCGTCGATATTCCGGAGCTCCTCGGGCTGATACGGATAAGCCTGGGGATCGAGTTCCGAAAAGTTCAGGCGGTAACGCTGCAGGAGCCGTTCCCCGACGTTCTTGAGTTGATAGTCCAGGTCCATGATTTGCATGGAAATCTGGTGCTCGCCGTCCTGAATCTGTTTCTGACCCGCAAGCGCCGCATCAATGGCCTGGTGGCGTTCCGCGAGGTCGGATTCCTTCGATGTTTTCTCCTGACGGAGAAGTTCGAGATCGACATCGACCGTGCGAAGCTGCTGCTGGTATTCCCGGGAAAGAGACGCGCACTGGCTTTCTTCCTGGCCAAGCTCAACCTCCTTCGCGGCGAATCGAAGAAGTCCTTCGTCGAGGAATGCCAGGCGATCATTGTCCTGGATGATGTGCTGCTCAATCAAATGCATGGACTCATGGAGATGCTGGATCCCCTGCTGATGCTGTTCGGTCCGGGCGCGAATCTGCTGAACCTCGAGAAGGACATTCTCGCGGTCGGCGAGGTGTTTCTGGAGGTCGGATTCTTTCTGTCCCTGAAGTCCCTGGAGTCGGGCCTCTTCCGATTCCGTTTGCCGGAGATCGGATTCGAGCTGAAGCTCCTTGCCGAACATTTCCTGGGCCTCGCGGAGCATGTCCTGGAGTTCGGTCTGGGTAAGGTCCATTTCTCTCTGGAAGCCCGCGAGTCGCTCTTCGATATTCTTCTTTTCGGTCTCAATGGTTTCGCGTTCGATCATGAGGGATGTTTTCTGCACCCGCAGGGATTCCGCTTCTCCGAGAAACACGCGTTGTTCGTTGGCCATGGATTCCAGAAGGCCTTCCGCGGACGAGAGCTCTGTCTGGAGATGTTCGAGGTCCTGACGAATTCGCGCGACCTCCCCGCTTCGCGAGAAAACGAACTCTGTCCGGTTCGTGTTGTTCCAGAAGAAAAGCCTCTTGTCCGGCGTCATGAGGAATCCGTCCTGGGAGATCAGGAACACGCGGGAATCGTCCCGGAGGTAATCCTCAATACGGGCGAGCGGGAATTCGGCGGTGATATACACGTTGCCGAGGATTTTCATGACCATTTCCCCCCAGCCTTCCGCGGGGGTTAGGGACGACGCAATCGGTTCAAAGCCGCTCTCCCGGTAAAGCGTTTCCCGCTCCGGCGCGAGCGCAGTATTCGCCAGGAAGTTTTGCAGGAGGATGCCGGTTGTAAAGGACCGCCGTGCCTTCAGCTTTTCGGCGAGGGCGCGTGCGGTCGGCGCGTCCTGGACGATCACGGAGCGGACGAAATGCCCGAGGGCGATATCCAGCGCCCATTCCTTACCTTCCGCGATGCGGAGAACGGTCTTGAGGTCGCGCAGGAGTCCCTGCTGTTCCGCGTCACTTTCGGAGAGGAACGAAAGGAACGAGCTTTCCTGATGCTCATCGACCTCCGTAAGAACACGGAGACGCGATTCCTTTTCCTTGATGGACAGGCGCAACTGCTGGATTCTGTCCTCCTGGGCGGCATGGCTTCGCGACTGTTCGCTGATACGGGTCTCCGCGGTCGCGAGACGTTGCTCGAGGGTCTGGAATCCGGAGGCTTTTTCCTCGATCGCCCGGACCGAGTCCTTGAGACGCTGATCCCATGACGCGATCTCGGCGGCGACGCGTGACGTTTCGGACTCCTCGCGTTTGCGCTGCTGGTCGAGGTTCTCCCGAAGGGATTTGTAATGCTGGTATTCGTTGCGGACCCGGGTCGTCGCCTGGGCCGCTTCAAAGAAACCCTGACGAAGCTGTTCCATTTCACCTTTGACCGAGGCGAGCAACGCGTCGTGATGCCGGAGATTCTCCTGGGCCTGGACAAGTTGCGCCTGGCATTGGGTCAGTTCGGATTCCTGCGCGATCAAAAGGTTCGAAAGCTCCGATTTTTTCTGGTGACCGGACTCGACCGACTGCCGGAGCTGGTCTTGTTCCTGGAGGACCTGTCCCCGCTGCTGGACGATCTCGAGTTTCTTGTCGCGGAGGAACTGGGTTTTCTGATCGTTCGTATCGATCCGCGAGAGGATGCCGTAGCGTTCGGATTCCTTCTGCTGGAAGCGGTCGAGGATTCCCTTGAGCTCGCCTTCCTGCCGCTCAAGCAACGCCCTCGATTCGACGAGGATCGTTTCAAGACGCGCCAGTTCGTCCTTTTGGGTCCGGGCCTTCGTATCAAGGGCCGCCTTTTGGGAACCGATATGATCGTTCATGTGAAAAGCCCGACGAATCTCAAGTCCTTTCAGACGTTCGAGCTCAACCTTGTATTTTTCGGCGCGTTTGGCCTGGCGTTCGGCATACTGGATGTTTTTCTGGACTTCGTAGACGATGTCGTTCAGGCGCTTCAGGTTCTCCTCCGTGCGTTCGAGCTTGCGGATGGATTCGTCCTTTTTCGCCTTGTATTTCGCGATGCCGGCGGCCTCCTCAATGAGGAAACGGCGCTCTTCGGGATCCGCCTTGAGGATGTAATCGATTCGGCCCTGTTCGATCATGGAGTAAGTCGAGGAGCCGATGCCGGCGTCGAGGATCAGGTCATGAATATCCTTCAGACGGCAGACGGTCTTGTTGATGAGGTATTCGCTTTCGCCGGTCCGGTAAAGACGGCGGGCGATCGTGACTTCGTTATACTCGATCGGGATGCCGCGGTCAGCATTGTCGATCGTCAGCGAGACTTCGGCGAACGCGAGGGGTTTGCGGACCTCGGTGCCATTGAAAATGACGTCCTCCATCGCGGAGCCGCGAAGAATCTTGGCGCTGCGTTCGCCGAGGACCCAGCGAATGGCATCGGAGACGTTGCTCTTGCCGCAACCGTTGGGACCGACAATACAGGTGATGCCGCTATCGAAGAAGATATCGGTCTTGTCGGCGAATGATTTGAAACCCAGTAGTTGAAGCTTTTTAAGTCGCATGCTGCGGCTTTCTCCGGATAGTCCCCCGCGCGCCCGGCACGAAGTTCACTTGCCTAGATATTCGGCAGATAAGGGTGGTGTCTGAAGGGGAAAAAGCTTCGGGATTACTCTTCGTAGGCCTTGAATGCGATGCAGGCATTATGGCCTCCGAATCCCAACGAGTTGGATAATGCGACCCGGACCGGGGTTTTTTCGGCCTGGTTCGGGACGTAATTCAGATCGCAATCGGGGTCCGGATTCTTGTAATTAATCGTTGGGGGAACGATCTGGTCCCGGATCGCAAGAACGCACGCGACGGCTTCGACGGCGCCGGCCGCGCCGAGCAGATGTCCGATCATGGATTTCGTGGAACTGATGCGTGTTTTGTAAGCGTGATCGCCGAGCGCTTTCTTGATGGCGATTGTCTCGCACTTGTCGTTCAGACTGGTCGATGTGCCGTGGGCGTTGATGTAATCGACCTGTTCGGGACGGATGTCCGCGTCTTTCATGGCGTTGATGATACAGCGCGCTGCCCCATCCCCCGAAGGGTCGGGTGCCGTGATGTGGCTGGCATCCGAGCTCATACCGTAGCCGACAAACTCCGCGAGGATACGAGCCCCGCGTTTTCTGGCGCGCTCGAGCTCTTCCATGATGATGATGCCACAGCCTTCGCCCATCACGAAACCGCAACGGGTGGCGTCGAACGGTCGGGAAGCGGATTCGGGCGTGTCATTGAGCGTGCTGAGTGCCTTCATGGCGTCGAAACCGCCGAAACCGAGAGCGGTGATGCAGGATTCGGTGCCTCCGGCGAACATGACGTCCGCATCCCCGCGCTGGATGGTCTTGAAGGCATCTCCGATTGCGTGGGAGCCGGTCGCGCATGCTGTGGCGACGCAGTTGGAGGGGCCCTTGAGCCCGAGCGCGATCGAGATTTGGCCGGGGGCCATATTGACAATCAGCATCGGGATCAGGAAGGGAGAAATGCGATCAGCGCCTTTCTCCATCAGGACTTTGTGCTGTTCTTCGATCACGCGAAGCCCGCCGATCCCGGAGCCGACGAGAGTGCCTATTCGGGTGAGGTCCTCCTTCGAAAGATCGAGGCCGGAATCGGCTAGCGCCATTTTCGCGCTCGCGATCCCGAACTGGACAAAACGATCCGTCTTGCGGATATCTTTCGGATGCTGGTACCTGGCAGGATCGAAGCCCTTAACCTCGGCGGCCACCTTCGAACTGAAAGGTGACGGGTCAATCTGGGTGAGATGACCCGTCCCGCTTTTACCCGCCAGAAAGGCCTGCCACGTTTCCTCAGCGGTATTGGCAACCGGGGTGACAGCGCCAACACCGGTGATAACTACACGTCGCATGATGAGGATTCTTCAGGTAATAGACTGTATAGAGAAATAGAGAAATTTCGGGAGAACGGATTACTTCTGGCCCGATTTCTCTTCGATATACTTCACGGCATCGCCGACGGTCTGTATCTTCTCGGCATCTTCATCCGGAATCTCAGTCCCGAATTCTTCTTCGAATGCCATGACGAGTTCGACCGTGTCGAGGGAATCCGCGCCGAGATCATCCACGAAGGATGCTTCCGGAACGACTTCCTCGGGTTTTACACCGAGCTGCTCGACGATGATTTCGGTGATTTTGTCTGATACACCCATTGAATCCTCCTTGGATTGATTTAAAACTATGCTGCTTTTGCTATTGGAACACTCGTTAGATGACCAACCCGCCGTCCACGACGATCGTCTGACCGGTGACGTAGGACGAGGCGTCTGATACCAGAAATACGGCAACATTCGCGATATCTTGAGGCTCTCCGAGGCGCCCGAGGCCGATATGCTCTTTCATCTTCTCGATCAGTTCAGGCGACAGCTTATCGGTCATCTTGGTCTTGATGAATCCCGGCGCGATCGCGTTGGCCCGGATGTTCCGTTTGGCCAGTTCCTTCGCGGTGGTACGCGTCAGGGCAATCATCCCGCCCTTGGAGGCCGAGTAGTTCGCCTGCCCGGCGTTACCGGCGATGCCGACGATCGAAGCGATGTTCACGATGGCACCTGACCGCTGCTTCATCATCGGCCTGGCGCACGCTTTCGTGAATAGAAACGCACTCTTCAGATTGATTGAAAGAACGTCGTCCCAATCCTGCTCGGACATCATTGCGAGCAACCCATCCTTCGTGATGCCCGCGACGTTCACGAGTATATCGATGCGATCATGAGTGTCAAGGGCTATCTTGACGATCTCGTTCACTTCTTCGCCCTTTGCAACGTTTCCTTCCGTCAGTGTGATGGCAGGGCTTCCCGCCTGCTTCGCGAGCGTTTCCGTTTCCGTCAAAAACTCTTTTTTGAGGTCGGAAAGGACAAGTTTCGCGCCCTCTTTTGCGAACGCGACGGCGATCGACTGTCCGATTCCGCGGCCGGCTCCTGTGATCAGTGCGACTTTGTCTTTTAGTTGCATGGTTGTTCCTCCGTTCGAGACAGGATAGCGGTAACCAACCTGTCTTTTTTATTCAGTTTTGTTCTTTGTTACGGTTACGCATTAAAAATGAAACTTAAATACCGCCCGTTTCTGACGGGGCAAGTCCTATGATTTGCGGATCAGGTTGAGCGCTTCGATTGCGGAGAGGTCCGCGATGGCGCCGAAATTACTGACCTGGAACTCCGGTTGGCATTTCCTGGCCAAGCCTTTCAGGACTTTGCCGGGCCCGATCTCGATAAAGGATACGATCCCCTCCGCCTTGGCCGCGGCCATAGTCCCGACCCATTGGACCGAGCTGGTCAGTTGTTTTGCCAGGAGATCGCGGATCACCGCAGGTTCGGAGACCTTTTGCGCCGTGACATTGGGGATAAAAACGCAGGCCGGTTCCCGGATTTCCGTGTTCTTCAGAGCGGCTTCGAGACGGTCCTGAGCCGGTTTCATAAGCGACGAGTGGAAAGCGCCGCCGACCTTGAGAGGGATCGCGCGCTTGGCGCCTTTTGCTTCGGCGATCTTGCAGGCTTTTTCGATCGATTCCTTCGTGCCGGAAAGGACCGTTTGCTCCGGCGTGTTGAGATTGGCGATCTCGCAGCCGGCCTCAAGCGCCGTGGTCTTGCAGCCTTCGATGTCGAGGCCCATCACGGAGGCCATCGTACCGGGATTCTGCTGGGCGGCCGCTTCCATCGCTTCGGCACGGACCCTGATGAGTTCGAGAGCGTCCTCGAATGAAATCGCTTTCGCGGCAGCCAGCGCGGAGAATTCTCCGAGACTGAGGCCTGCCGTGAGCGCCGGACGGAGATCCCCGAGTTTCTCATGGAGAGCGGCCAGCGCGGCCATACTGGTCACGAAGATTGCGGCCTGCGCGTAAAGGGTCCGGGTCAACTCGGGCTCGGGCCCTTCAAAACATATTTTGGAGAGCGAATAACCGAGGGCGGTGTCCGCTTTTTCGTAGACCGCGCGCGCGGCAGCGCTCTGTTCGAAAAGGTCTTTACCCATCCCGACCGATTGCGCGCCCTGCCCGGGAAATAAAAAGCCGATCTTTTGCATCTGGTTCACCATTTGATGAGGTTTGCGGCCCACGTGAGACCACCGCCGAAGGCGACGAGGACGACATAGTCCCCTCTTTTGATCGCACCGGTCTTGACCGCTTCGTAAAGCGCAACCGCGGTGGAGGCGCTCGACATGTTGCCGTAACGGTCGACGTTGATGAAGACGCGAGCGGGATCGATCTCAAGTCTTTCCGAGACGGCCTGCAGGATGCGGTTATTGGCCTGGTGCGGGATGAGGCACGCAATGTCCTTGACCTCGAGATTCCCGTGCTTCAGGACGTTTCGGACCGCCTGTTCCATCGTTTTGACCGCGATCTTGAAAAGTTCCGGGCCCGCCATGCGCAGATAATGGAGGCCGCTTTTGACGGTTTCTTCGGTCGGGGGGTTCATCGATCCGCCCGCGGGAATCTGGAGAATCTCGCTTTCACGTCCGTCTGCGCCGAGGTTCGAGGCGAGAATCCCGTGGTCGTCCCGGGAACGCGAAACAACCGCCGCGCCCGCGCCGTCCCCGAAGAGGACGCAGGTAGAACGGTCTTTCCAGTTGATGAACTTGGTGATGGCTTCCGCCCCGACGACGAGGACATTTTTGTAGAGTCCCGATTTCACAAAACCTTCTGCGATGGCGATCGCGTACGGGAAACCGGAGCAGGCGGCCGCCATATCGAAGGCCCCGCAGGTCGCGCCGAGCTTGGCCTGCAAGTAACATGCGGTCGACGGAAACAGCATGTCCGGCGAGATCGTGGCGACGATGATGAGATCGATGTCCTTGACGGTCAGACCGGCGTTTTCAATGGCCTCGCGTGCGGCCGGAAGGGCCAGGTCGCTCGAGGATTGTCCGGGTGCCGCGACGTGGCGTTCGCGGATGCCCGTGCGCGTGCGGATCCACTCATCGGATGTCTCGACCATTTTCTCGAGCTCGAAATTGGTCAGGACCTTTTCGGGGAGATAGGCGCCCAATCCCGTGAGCGCGGCGCGATAAGGTGCGGTCATAGGTAAAGAAATTTCTAAGCGATCACGCGGCGGCCTGCGAATTACGCGGCGCGGCTATTTGATGGAGATAAGGGGCGATGGCTTCCACGATCTGATTATTGGCCTGGGTTGTTACCAGTTCGCTGGCGACCCGGATTCCGTTGCGGATCGCCCGGGCCGATGAAATCCCGTGTGCGATGATGACGTTCCCGTTTACGCCGAGGAGCGGAGCCCCTCCCGCCTCTTCGTAATTGGTATCCCTGCGGAGGTTGGCGAGCGCCGGCTGCAGGAACCAGGCGCCGATCGACGAGATCGGATTCTTGCGGATTTCCCGGCTGATCATGGAGATCATCGTTTCGAGGATGCTCTCGATCATCTTGAGGCAGACGTTCCCGACGAAGCCGTCGCAGATGATGCAGTCTGCCTTTCCGGTGAAAAAGTCGCGGCCTTCAATGTTTCCGATGAAGTTGAGCGACGAATCGCGGATCAGCTTGTAGGCTTCTTTCAGGACCTCGGTCCCTTTGGATTCCTCTTCGCCGATATTGAGGAGGCCGATCGAAGGTCGCTTTTTCCTGATGATGTTTCTGGCGAAGACGTCCGCCATGATGGCGTACTGAAAAAGCTCGAACGCGGACGGGTTCAGGTTCGCGCCGACATCGAGGGTACAGCACATACCGTGCATCGTCGGGATCGTGATCGCGATTCCGGGCCGTTTGACTCCGGGAAGCATGCCAAGGGTCAGCGTGGACGCCGCGACCATAGCGCCGGTATTGCCGGCGGAAATGGCGGCATCGACCTCTTTTTTGTGCAGGAGGTCGATCGAAATCTTGATCGACGAATTCTTCTTTTTTTTGAGGGCGGCAACGGGAGACTCCCCCATCCCCACCACTTCGGGCGCCTCGACGATTGTGATCTTCCCTCCGAGGACCTTGTGACGGTTCAACTCGGCCTTCAGAATGTCGGTGGGGCCGACGAGGAGAATCTCGAGGTGTTCAAAATCGTTGGCGGCCTGGACGGCACCTTCCACGACGACCGCGGGTCCGTTATCCCCGCCCATTCCGTCGACGGCGATGCGGATCATCAGGCGGCCTTTTCCTTCGACTTGACCTTCATCGTCTTGACCTGCTTGCCTTTGTAATAACCGCAGGCGCCGCAGACGCGGTGCGGCAGGACGAACGCGCGGCACTGGGGGCATCGCGACGCGGACTTGAGTTTTAGTGCGTCATTTGCCCGGCGCAGCCGTGTGCGCGTGTTGGAATGTCTCCGTTTTGGATTGGCCATATCAAGACTCCTTCTTCGGCTTCAATTTCTTGATAACAGGAAATGAATGATAACTGGATTGTCGGCATTTGCAAGTATTTTCATTGAGGTTTTTACCGCAAACCGGACAAAGTCCCTTACAATTTTCTTGACAAAGGTACGCGAGTTCGTGATCGATGATTAGCAGCTCACGAACATTGTCCGCGGGATCGATCGTCTCCCGGTTCTCGGTCTCATAGATCCAGTCAAAATCCTCACTGAAACCGGATTCCATCTCTTTGAGACACCGGCCGCAGGTTTTGCGCGCGCGCGTGGTCAGGGTACCCTCGAAACGGAAAGTGCCCGCGGTTTTTTCGGCGAATCCTTCGAGACGGACCGGCGCAACGTAATGGAGGTCCGGGAATTCGACCTCAATCTGCTTGGGGTCGTACTCCCCCGCGACGGGGACGCGAACCCCTTCCTTGAATTCGGACAGCGTGAATTTCAGCATGGTGTCAGCCTCTGAATTTTTCAGCGAGTTTCCTCGCGACGAATTTCGGGACATAGGCCGTGACATCGCCCCGGAGCTGCGCGATCTCCTTGGCGACGCGCGACGAAAGGAAGAAATAGTGTTCGGACGGCATCAGGAAGGCGGTGTCGACCTGCGGCGCGAGCTGGCGGTTCGTCAGCGCCATCTGGAACTCGTAATCGAAATCGGACGTGGCCCGGATGCCGCGGATAATCGTGGAGGCTCCGGAGCGTTTGGCAAAATCCACGGTGAGTCCCTTCCAGCACGCGACGGAGACGTTCGGGAACCGCTTGACGGCATTCTTGATGAAAAACACGCGTTCCTTCGTGGTGAAAAGGGTCTTCTTCGCGGGATTGGAGGCGATTACGACGACCAGTTCGTCGAAGAGTTCGAGCGCGCGTTCGATCAGGTCCAGATGCCCGAACGTGACGGGATCAAAGCTCCCCGGATATATAGCTTTTCGTTTTTTCATTGGCGGATTCCAGACGGAACAGGAACGAGAGACTTGCCTGTCCGATCTTTTTGGTGCGTACCAGTTTCAGTTTTGTGAGTTCTTCGTGAGGGATCGCCTCGCGATTCGAATGGCCAACCACGACCTGACCGAACGGCTGGACGATCTCCGAGGCGTCGAGCTTGAGCAGCGTTTTCCGGACGAGCCCCTTGTCGAACGGCGGGTCCACGAAGACGAGGGAGAACGCCCGTCCCGTCCTGTCGAGTTTGCGGATTCCTGCGAGCACGTCCATCGAAAGCAGCAACCCTTCCCTTTCAAGCCCCAGCGCCGCGAGGTTCTTCAGGATGGAGCTTTTCGCCCAAGGCGCCCGGTCGACAAAGGTCGCCGAAAGCGCTCCCCGGCTCAGGGCCTCAAGGCCGATACTGCCCGATCCGGCATACAGGTCCAGGATGTGTTTCCCGAATACGAAGGACCCCACGATATTGAAGAGGGTCTCTTTGGTCCGGTCCGTCATGGGACGGGTCAGCTTGCTCTTCGGAAAATCAATCAGCCGGGATTTGAATTTGCCAGAAATGATGCGCATGCGAGCGGTATTTTAATCGCTTTTTGGCATTTGTTCGAGATATTTCTGCGATCCCACGGGGTATTTCCCCCGAGGGAGTTGTCCTGCGCCTGCCCCGTGCTGTGAGGCGAAGTCGAAGAATCGTGTTCATGAGACCCTTCAGCCCGGCCTTCTGGAGGCTCAGGATGAGTGGGGTAGAGAAACGTTCCGTTCTCCCAGATATTTGTGTATCCAGTGGCCGGGATTTTTCAGAGCATCGAGGTCGAGGGCGTCCACGATGGTGCGGGCGCGGTCCCGGGCGAGAATGAGCATGGCCTCATCGGTCAGAAGGTCCGCGACCCGGAAGAGCGGGACCCCCGACTGCCGGGTGCCGAGGAGGTCGCCCTGCCCGCGGAGCTTCAGGTCCTCTTCCGCGATCAGAAAGCCGTCCGTGAGCTTGGTCAGGAGGCGCAGGCGCTTTTTTCCCTCCTCCGTGGAAGGTTCTCCGAAAAGGAAACATTCGGACTCGATCTCGCCACGGCCGATCCGTCCGCGGAGCTGGTGAAGCTGGGCGAGACCGAAGCGCTCGGCGTTTTCGATGATCATGACGGTGGCGTTCGGTTGATCGACGCCGACCTCGATGACGGAGGTAGCGACCAGCACGCGAATCTCGCCGCGGCCGAAGGCACGCATGATCGATTCGCGCTCCGGCCGGTCGAGCTTCCCGTGGACGAGCCCGATCTTGAATCCCGGGAAAACCGATTTTTTAAGGCGATCGAACTCCTTTTTCGCGGCGAGAAGGTCGGCTTTTTCTGATTCTTCGATGAGCGGGAACACAATATAGGCCTGCTCTCCTTTCGCAAGCCGCTCCGCGACGTGACGGAAGACCTCGGGCTGCTTCGCACGGGTGATCCAGTAGGTCTTGACGGGCTTGCGCCCTGCCGGCATATCCCGCATGACGCTGATATCGAGGTCCGCGTACACGGTCAGGCCGAGCGTTCTCGGGATCGGCGTTGCGGTCATGACGAGCTGATGAGGCCGCGGTGTCCGTTTCAGGAGATGGTTCCGCTGGTGCACGCCGAATTTGTGCTGTTCGTCGATCGCGACGAGTCCCAGATTCGAAAAGGCCACATCCTCCTGCAGGACGGCGTGCGTTCCGACGAGGACCGGGAGGTCCCCGCGTTTCAGGTCGGCCGTGATACGGCCACGGTGATCGGCGTCGACGCTTTTCGTCAGAAGCTCGACGCGCACGTTGAGCGGTGCGAGAAAACGGGAGATCGTCCGGAAATGCTGTTCGGCGAGAATCTCGGTGGGGATCAGGAATGCCGACTGGTATCCCGCCTTTGCCGCGAGAAAGAACGCGAAGACCGCGACGACCGTCTTTCCCGAACCGACGTCCCCTTGCAGGAGCCGGTTCATCGGTATTTCGGTCGCGAGATCCCGCGCGATGTCGGCGAGCGCCTTCTCCTGGCTTGACGTGAGCGGGAACGGGAGCGTGCTTCGGAACTCGCCGAAGCGTTCGGGTCCGGCGGTGATACGCGGCGCCTTCAACCGGGTCCGGAGTTTCTTCATCCGGATCATGAGACGGAGGAAAAAGTCGAAGAACTCGTCAAAGACGATGCGTTTGCGGGCCGCGGCGAGATCCTCAAAGGAGGCCGGAAAGTGCATGTTTTGTACCGCGCGGTCGAGCGGGACAAGATCAAGTTCGCTGCGAAGCGAGGGTGGGAGCGGGTCCGTCACGGCCCTCAACAGGTGAATTTCGACGGCGTCCTTCAGAACCACCCGGAGGGATCGCTGGAACAAGCCTTCCGTCAGCGGATAGACCGGCACGATGCGCCCGACATGGGCCGAGTCCTCATCGCCTTCTTCTACGATCTCGAACTCGGGGTTCGTGATCTGCAGGCGACCTTCGTAGTTTTCGACCTTGCCATGAAAGATCACGTGCTGGCCGGCTTCAAAGGTCTTCTTCAGATACGGCTGGTTAAAGAACACGGCCCGCAGGGTTCCGGACGCGTCGCCGAAGAGGACCTCGACGAGCGGCATGCGGCGGATCGGCCGGAACCTGACCTCGAGGATTTCGCCGCGGCACGTGACCGGTTCGCCGGGCGGCGCGGAAGCAATCGAGGTAAAACGGGAGCGGTCTTCATAGCGGCGCGGAAAGAAATAGAGGAGGTCGCGGACGGAATGGACGCCGAGGGTCTTGAAGATTTCCGCGCGTTTTGGACCGATCCCTTTCACGTAGCGGATCTCCGGGAGATCGGAAAATGCGCGCTTGTCCGGTTCTGAGAGCTTGTCCATGCGCCCCTGAAACAAAAAGGGACAGTCCCGTGAGCGGTGGCCCGCGGAACTGTCCCCGGTTTGAAAGCGGGTCAGTTCTTGATTGCTTCGGTGGTCGTGGCCGTTTCCGCAACCGCCTCGACGGCATTCGTCGTGGTTTCCGCGGAGGCGTCAACAGCGTTCGTCCCTTCACTTGCCGCGGTCACCGCAGTTTCCTGTCCGGACGTGGCCGCCTGGGAAACGGTTTCTTGCGTAACCCCTTCGGTCTGCTTGATCTTGTCCAGAGCCTTGCGGATCTGGTCGACATCCAGCGGGGCCTGCGTGTTCTTCGGTTGATAGAGCGAGCGGCTCTTCTGGACTTCCATGACGTTCAGGCCGACGCAGGTGAAGAGGAACAGCACGGCGCACACACCCGTCGCCTTCGTCAGGAACGATGAGGCCTTCGTGCCGAGGATCGACTGGACGTTCCCGGCCCCGAACGCTCCCCCCGTGAGCCCCTGCCCGCGCCCCGCCTGGAGGAGGATCACGAGAATCAGGATGAAACAGACAATGACGTGCAAAAGGACCATGACGACATTCATGATTTCACCCCCGCCTCACGCGCAGCCTGGGCTTCCTGGATGATCTGCGCGAATGATTCCGCCTTGAGCGACGCGCCGCCCACAAGCGCCCCGTCGATGTTGGGCTTTTCCATGAGGGATCGGGTGTTGTCCGGCTTTACGCTGCCGCCGTAGAGAAGCGGAATCTTCGTGCCGATTTCCTGGCCATATCGCTCGCTGATGAGCCTGCGGATATAGGAATGCATCTGCTCGGCCTGGTCCGGTGTCGCGGTTTTTCCGGTGCCGATGGCCCAGACAGGCTCATAGGCGATCACGACCTTCGCGATGTCGTCCTTTTCAAGACGCCCGAGGGATTCGTCGAACTGGGTCTTGACCACGTCGAAATGGGTCCTGGATTCCCGCTCCGCGAGGGTCTCACCGACGCAGACGATGGGCACAAGGCTGTACTTGAGGGCGGTCTTCACCTTTTCGTGGATGAGGATGTCGTCCTCCCTGAAATACTGGCGGCGCTCGGAATGACCGAGGATCACGTAGCGGCATCCGACGTCCTTCAGCATGGTCGGCGAAATCTCGCCCGTGAACGCGCCTTCGGGAGCCGAATACATGTTTTGCGCGCCGAGCTCAATCCGGCAATCGGCCAGCAGTTCCGAGACCTTGCCGAGGGCCGTGAACGGCGGGCAGACGACGATCGTAACATCGGAGATCGTGTGCGTTGCGGCCTTGATGGTTTGAACGAGAGCGACGGCTTCGGAGGCCGTCTTGTACATTTTCCAGTTTCCGGCGATCAGAGGTTTTTTCTTCATGAGCAGATCGAGCAGCACCCTTTCTTGGTTTGTTCTTTGTCCTGGAGCGCGGCCACGCCCGGAAGAACCTTGCCTTCGACGAGTTCGAGAGAGGCGCCGCCGCCGGTTGAGATATGGGAAATCTTTCCGGACACGCCGGATTTGTTGACCGCGGCGACGGAGTCGCCACCGCCGATCACGGTCACGCAATCGGGAAGCTCCGAGATGGACTTGGCGATCGCCATGGTCCCGTTTGCGAATTTAGGGAATTCAAAGACGCCGACAGGTCCGTTCCAGAAAACGGTTTTGGCGCCCTTGAGCGCGCCCTTGAACTTCTCGACCGTGAGCGGACCGATGTCCATGCCCATCTGGTTGGCGTCGATGTTGCCGCGGGCCACGTGAATTGGCTGGGCGTCCGCGGAGAATTCGGTGGTTACGATGTGGTCGATTGGAAGGTAGATATAGATATGGGTCTCATAAGCTTTCTGGAGGATCTGCCGCGCGGTGTCAAGCATGTCTTCCTCGACGAGCGAGGCGCCGATCGAAAGCCCCTTGGCCTTGAGGAACGTGTAGGCCATGCCGCCGCCGACGATCAACCGGTCAACCTTGTCGAGAAGGCTTTCGATGACCGCGATCTTGGAGGAGATCTTGGCGCCGCCGATCAGGGCGACGAACGGACGGGCGGGGTTCTTCACGATCTTTTCCTCGAGATATTCGAGCTCTTTTTCCATCAGGAATCCGGCGACTGCCGGCAGGAACTTCGCGACCGTTTCTGTGGAGGCATGCGCGCGGTGCGCAGAACCGAAGGCATCATTGATGTAAATGTCGCCGTACTGCGCGAGGGCCTTCCCCATTTTTTCGCGTTCGGCAGCGTCCTTCGAGGTCTCTTCTTTGTGAAAACGGGTGTTCTCAAGCATCAGAATCCCGCCCTTCGGAAGCGTTTTCACCAAGGCGTCCGTTTCCGGGCCCATGCAGGCGGGTGCCAGCAGGACTTCTTTACCGAGGAGCTTCGAAAGCTGAGCAGCCACGGGAGCCATCCTGTGTTTGCCTTCGACGTATTTTTTTTCATCGAAAGGTTTACCGTCCTTCCCGGCCTTCTCTTTCGCTTTCTGCGTGTCTTTCCCGGGATCGCCGAGGTGGGACATCAGCACGAGGCTCTGAATCCCCTGGTCGAGGACATACTTGATCGTCGGCAAGGCCGCCTTGATGCGCGTATCGTCCTGCACGAGACCGTCTTTCATGGGGACGTTGAAATCAACACGCATGAGAATGCGTTTGCCGCGAACATCGATATCCCTGACCGTTCTCTTTTGCATGATTTTTTCCTTATGACCGGAAAGGGACAGCCCCCTGAAAACCCCGGAAGGGCTGTCCCGGTGCCGGATGGATATTAGTGTGCGCCGTCCTTCTTCGCCATGAAGCGGAGAAGATCGATCACGCGGTTCGAATAACCCCACTCATTGTCGTACCAGGACACGAGCTTGAAGAACCGCTTTTCGCCCTTCAGGTTGTTCTGAAGGGTCGCGCGCGAATCATAAATCGAGGAACGCGCATCGTGGATGAAATCCGACGAAACGAGTTCTTCGTCCGTGACGCCAAGAATGTCCTTCAGATAACTCTGGGAGGCTTTCTTCAGAAGACCATCGATCTCTTCGATCGAGGTGTCCTTCGCGGAGCGGAAGGTCAGGTCGACCACCGAAACGTCCGGGGTCGGGATACGGAACGACATGCCGGTGAGTTTCCCCTTCACCGCGGGGAGGCATTCACCGACGGCTTTCGCCGCGCCCGTCGTGGACGGGATGATGTTCTGGGCCGCCGCACGGCCGCCGCGCCAGTCCTTTTTCGAAGGACCGTCAACGGTCTTCTGCGTCGCCGTGTAGGAATGGATCGTGGTCATGAGACCGGTCTCGATCCCGATGCCTTCCTTGAGGAGCACGTGCACGAGCGGCGCAAGGCAGTTCGTGGTGCAGGAGGCGTTGGAAACGACGTTGTGCCTGGCGCTGTCATATTCCTCGTTGTTGACGCCCATCACGAGGGTCTTGACCTCCCCTTTGCCGGGGGCGCTGATGATGACCTTTTTGGCGCCGGCGGCGAGGTGGAGCTTCGCCTTTTCGGAATCCGTGAAAAGGCCGGTGGATTCGATCACGTACTCGACGCCGAGGGCCTTCCAGGGGAGCTGGTCGGGGGTCTTGGTCGCCATGACGCACCTGGTCTTGTGGCCGTTGATGACAAGGGTATCCGCTTCGGCGAGTGCCGGATCGCTCTTTTCGGTTTTTACATCATGCTTGAAGCGGCCGTGGACGGTGTCATACTTGATCTGATACGCAAAATAATCCGCGTCGGTCGAAATATCGACCACCGCGACCACGTCGATTTCCTTGCCGAGAAGCCCCTGATCGCAGATTGCCTGGAACACCAAACGCCCGATACGTCCGAAACCGTTGATACCGACCTTGATACCCATGTGTGTAATCCTCCTGGATTATTTGCGCCACTTGGTCACCCTGGACATGTGCCTGAAGGAATGACAAAAGAAAGCGGTAATTTCGTTATTGTTACCGGAACACTCGCGGTAGGACAAAGCTGCGTAAATTATAAACAGCGATCATGGCAAGTCAAGAAAATCCTCAATACAGCGGCGTGTTTCGGAGCCTAAAACCGACCTTTTTCGAGAATAGCCATTTTTAAAAAAGACTGTCCCCGTATTTGGGGCGTGAAAGCCGCAGCGCGCCTTCCGCGGTTTTGTCCGCGGGGACCGGTTAAAAATCAAATCTTGCGGTCAGG
>MWBI01000066.1 GCA_002068945.1 Candidatus Omnitrophica bacterium ADurb.Bin314 | reverse complement strand
GGAAGAGAAATTCCTCCTGGGACCGTCGGCGCGTGTTTTCCTGATGATCGGTTTCTGCGGGGCCTACACGACCTTCTCGACCTTCATGCTCGAAACCGCGGATCTGATGAAAAGCGGCGAAAACTTCCGCGCGTTCATGAACGTTTTCCCGAGTGTCGTGGCCGGTTTTCTCGCGCTGCGCGCCGGAATCCTGACCGCAAAATTCTTCTAAACCCCTCCGGGGGAAGAGCTCATCACCCTCGAGAAGGCAAGCGCGGTCCTTTGCCGCGCGGGCTAACCGTGGCCTTTCCGGGGAAACAGCGGCACGGCGGGTTGAAATAAAAAATGGAAACGGTTAGAATGCCGCCACCAACCGGGAGGATTTAAAAATGAAAAAACTTTTGGCGTGCTTTTTGATCGCAGCGGTCGTGCTTTCGTTCTCGCCCACTTCGGCCTTCGCGGTCAATACCGCAACCCATGGAAAGATCACGGGGAAAAGCGTGGTCTCCGGTCTCTGCTCGTTGATCATCTGGCCCGGAATCGGCCAGTATATCAATGACAACGAGACGAAGAAGAACTGGACACACGCGATCGCGGGACTTCTGCCGCCATTCCGTCTCTGGTCGGGATGGGATGCCCTGATCCAGCGCCAGGGCGGTCGCTGGGACGGCAAGATCTAAGAACGGTCCGACTCAGGCCTCTCCGCGGTTTTCGCGGAGGGGCCTTTTTTGTTCCGTCCGGTTCCGGAGGGAATAAAGGCATCCGCAGTAGTTCTGCCGGTAGAATCCTTCTTCAGCCGCGAGCCGGCTCATCATCCCGGACCCGCCGTCCTTTCTCCAGTTCATGTCCCAGTAAGCGAGGCCGGGAAAGGCCGCAGCCGCCCTCAGACCCGCGCGAGTCACCTGGTCAAAATCTTTCCATCGCGAGATCCCGAGACTTGAGGTGAAAACACGGAACCCGTTCTCTGAAGCATAAGCGGCGGATTTCCCGAGCCTCATGTCAAAACAAAGGCCGCACCGCTCCCCGCGTTCGGGCTCCAGTTCATGACCTTTGACCGTTTCGAACCAGAGTCCCCCGTCCCCGTCCCTGTCAATGAAGGGTATACCGCGTTTTCCGGCATAATGGATCACTTCGTTCTTGCGAAGGTTGTATTCCTCGCGCGGGTAGATGTTCGGATTGTAAAAAAAGACCGTCGGCTCAAGACCGACCGCAAGCATCCGATGGAGGATCGACGCGCAACAGGGCGCGCAGCAAACGTGCAGGAGAACCTTTTTTTGCGGGTGAAGGAACCCCGGAATCTTCAAGGCGCTGATATCGATGGGGTCAGACATCGGAAATTCCGTTTACGTATATGAGATCGGTGTTTCGGTGTCACGGGTCCTGTTTCCGGAGCTTTCAAGGTTCGAAAGAGAGATCGATTCTTCCCTCAACATCACGGGGATGCCCTGACGGACGGCATAGAGATACCGGCGGTCGTCGCGCACAAGACCGCCGTCTGTCAGCCGCGTGACCTTCTGTCCGCCGCGCGTCCGGAGAGTGCCTTTCGCGATCGCGCCGTTGACTTTCGTGATGAGTATTGGATCGACCGGTGTCAGTGGCTGTTGGGTCTCGGGACAGCAAAGGATGGTCAGGAGTTCGTCAGTGATCATGGGGGTTATTATAGGGCCCGGAAGGGATTTCTTAAACAGTTTCTTGGCAGCCCGTCCGGGACTCACCGGTCGTCTTCGGTCCCGGCTTCCTGTTCTTCCGCCGGCACGGCTTCCGCGTAATCCCCCACAGGGTTCGGCATCAGGATCTCGCGCGGCTTTGCTCCCTGCTGGGGACCGATCACACCGGCGTCTTCCAGCTGATCGATAATCCGCGCGGCGCGTGTATATCCCAGTCCGAGACGGCGCTGGAGATAGGAAGTCGAGGCCGTGCGACTGGTCAGAACGATCCGCTTCGCCTCATCAAAAAGCTCGTCCTTCTCGCCGCCGGTCGCGGCATTGGTGGTGCCGTTCTGGGCGGCCTGTATCTCGCTATGGTATTCGGGTTGTCCCTGCTTCGAGACAAAACCGACGATCCTGTTGATTTCATCGTCCACGATGAGCGGCGCCTGGCCGCGGATCATATTGTCACTGCCGGGCTGGATGAAGAGCATGTCTCCGCGACCGAGAAGTTTGTCGGCCCCCTTGTTGTCGAGGATGGTCCGTGAATCCACGACGGAGGCGACCTTGAACGCGACGCGGGCCGGAAAATTAGCCTTGATCACGCCGGTGATGACATCCACGGAGGGACGCTGCGTCGCGAGGATCAGATGGATGCCGACCGCGCGGGAAAGCTGCGCAAGGCGCGTGATCGCCGTCTCGACCTTGTCCTGAGCGACCAGCATGAGGTCGGCAAGCTCGTCGATGATAACCACGATATAGGGAAGCGACGCGGGAACCACGTTCTCGGAATCCTTGGGCGCCTCCGCAAGCTGCTTTTTGTCCTCTTCGGAGATCTCGCGTTCGTTGAAGGTCTGGATGTTCCGGACGCCGACCGCCGCGAACAGACGATAGCGCCGCTCCATCTCCTGGACCACCCAGTTCAGGGTGTTCGCGGCCTTGCGGACATCCGTCACGACCGGCGAGAGCATGTGCGGAATCTTGTTGTACACCGCGAGCTCGACCATCTTCGGGTCAACCATCACCAGTTTGAGCTGGGACGGTGTGCAATGGTACAGGAAGCCCGCGATGACCGAGTTGATGCAGACGGTCTTGCCGCTGCCCGTCGTCCCGGCGATCAGGATATGCGGCATCGAGGCAAGGTCGGCGATCATCGGTTTGCCCGCCGTGTCCTTCCCGAGGAGAAGCGGCAGTTTCTGACTGCTCGATTTAAAATCGGGCGCTTCGATCATTTCCCGGATCACGATGGGCCTCGAAACGGCATTCGGCACCTCGATCCCGATCGTCTGTTTACCGGGAATCGGGATGATCAGACGGATGCTCGTCGCCTTGAGCGCCATCGCGAGGTCGTCCTCGTAGGCCGAGATCGAGTTCGCGCGGACCCCCGGCGCCGGAAGAACCTCGTAAAGCGTGATCTTCGGCCCTTGCTCCACTTCGACAACCTTCACGTCGATATCAAATTCTTTCAGTGTCTCTTCGATAGCTTTCGAGTTTGCGGCGAGGTCGTCCCCTTCGATCTTTTCGGCCTTCGGCATCCTCAAAAGGTCGGTCGGCGGAAATTCATAAGGCCGGTCGGACGCGATCGACCCGATCACGCCCTTGAACGAGTCATCACTTTCCGAGGCGGGCTTCGTTTCTCCGGCAGACACGACCTGCGGTGCCGCCGGCTTCTTTTTCGTTTCTTCCCTTGCAGGCTCCGGCCGTTCGTCCTTCGCCTTTTTGGCCGCATCCTCAGACATCGGCTGGTACTTCCTGATCTTGGTCGGATTCGAGAATTCCGGAGGCAGTTTGACCTCCGGTTTTTCCCTTTCCCTCGCTTTTTCCTTTTCCGATTTCTTCGACTCCGGACGGTTCAGGGAGGCGGCCAGTTTCCCGGCTTCTTTCTGGGCCTTCGCGACCTTTTTCGGTATTTTCTTCATGATCGCGCGGACACGCTCGACAAAACCCTTAAAGATCGGATAGATCAGAAAGTCCGTCGCGAGCAGGACCGAAAGAAGGAGTGCGGCGCCGGCCATGATGTAACTGCCGAGCCTCCCGAAAAGCTTCACGAGATGGTTCCCTGC
>MWBI01000065.1 GCA_002068945.1 Candidatus Omnitrophica bacterium ADurb.Bin314 | reverse complement strand
ACGAGCTGTTGCGCGATGCCCTGAGCAAGCTGCAACTCAACGACGCCTCTCTCACCTACAATCCCGAGACGTCCCAGGCGTTGGGCTTCGGCTTCCGTTGTGGGTTCCTGGGCTTGTTCCACATGGATATCATCCAGGAGCGGTTGGAGCGCGAATACGACCTCGATATGATCCTGACCTCGCCCAGCGTCGAATACGAGGTCGTGCTCACCGACGGCGAAGAGATCACCATCGATAGCCCGGCGGCGCTGCCGTCCGAAGAAACGGATGCGATCGTCCTGGGGTTGAAAAAGGGTGAACTGCATCCCCGCGAAATGAAGGCGAAACTCGCGGAACGGATCGTGACGCTTTTTCACAGTATCGAGGCGGGCCGCCAGGCTTCGCAGGAATTCGACGAAATCTTCAGGAAAAAAGGTCTTCCCGATGAGATCCCGACCGTAAAGATCGAAAAAAGAGAGATCGATATCGTTTCACTCCTTGGCGAAGCCGGACTGGTCGCGAGCAAGTCGGAAGGGCGCCGCCTTGTCGAGCAGGGCGGCGTGAAGGTCGACCAGGAAAAAGTTTCTGATCCGAAAACCGTCCTCAAAATCGAAAAAACGATCGTCCTGCAGTGCGGGAAGCGCAAGTTTGCCCGCATCGAACCCGCCTGAGCCATGGTTACTGTTCGCAAGCCGCGTTCCGCTGAAGGGGTCGTCCGCTTTGAAAGCGTGACGAAGAATTACGGCAAGCGCGCGGTCGTCGACAATTTATCTTTTGAGATCGCGCGCGGCGAAGTGGTGGGGTTCCTCGGTCCCAACGGCGCGGGCAAAACGACCGCGATGCGTATCCTTTCCGGTTATTTCGCTCCGTCCTCCGGGCATGTGGAGATCGAGGGCATCGACCTGTTCAAGGATCCCCGCCGCGCGAAACAGCGGGTCGGCTATCTTCCGGAAACAGTCCGCTTTTATCCCGATATGCGAGTGCGGGAATACCTGCGGTTTGTCACCGGTCTCAAGGGAGTGCCCGAGAAACGCCGCACCGACGAGGTGGAGGAAAAGATCACGCAATGCGGGCTCTCCGAGGTTTCGCACCGCCTCATCGGGCGCCTGTCGAAAGGTTACCGTCAGCGGGTCGGGCTCGCACAGGCCCTGATCGGGGATCCTTCGGTTCTCATCCTGGACGAGCCGACGACGGGGCTCGATCCCAAACAGATCACCGAAATCCGGGAGCTCATCCGGACACTTGGCAGGGAACGGGCCGTGATTCTGTCGACCCACATCCTCTCCGAGGTTTCCATGGTCTGCAACCGCGTCCTCATGATCCATCAGGGGCAGGTACTCGCGAGCGGCACGGTGCGGGAGCTTGAGGCCTGTCTGAAGGACCGGGATGCCATCTTCGTGACCGTTCGCGGTCCCGAACATGAGAGGGTCGTGACGGACCTTCTGGTCCAGATTCCCGGTGCCGAAAATATCCGGGTGGTCGAACGCCATGAAGGCGAGATCCGGTTCTGCCTCGAGACCTCGCACCCGCTGGACCTTCGTCCCGAGATCACGGAACTTTTCGTGAAAAACCGGCTGCCTCTTCTGGAGGTTCGCCGGGACCAGCTGACGCTCGAGGAGATTTTTCTGAAGCTTCTGAAGGACGGATGGTTCCAAATGCGGAGGGCGGCATGAGCCCCGTTAGAGACGGGAAGCGCAAGGACCGCGGGATGTCTGGCGGTATTTTAATGTCTGCCGATAAGTATGGGAGGGGAGACGCTATAACGCGTTTCTAACGGAATGAGAAAAGCGTTCACGGTCGCCAAAAAGGAGTGTTCGTCCCTTTTTCATTCCTGGACGGGCGTTTTCACGGGGGCGTTCTTTTTCCTCGTGACCGGAATCTTTTTCACCGTGCTGGTGCTGAGCTACGCGAAACTGTCGATGGACCCGCGTCTTGCGGGGAGCCAGACGAGTTTCCCGAACGTCAGCCAGACCCATTACATCTTCGGTTCTTTTTTCCTGAACGCGAACGTGATCCTTCTTTTTCTCGTTCCGATCCTGACGATGCGCTCGTTCTCGGAAGAGCGCAAGCATGAAACGCTCGAACTTCTCTTCACTTATCCGCTCTCCGATCTCGAGATCGTTGCCGGCAAGCTGATAGGGCTGATCTGGTTCTTTGAGATCCTCCTCGTGCCGCTCGCGGGATATTTCCTGATCTTCCACCTGATCGGAGGCGAGCTGGATTGGGGGCCAGTCATCTCGGGGTTTCTCGGTTTCTGGGCCTTGGGCACCGCTTATCTTGCGGCGGGTGTATTCGTGTCGACGCTCACCAGGAACCCCATGATCAGCGCGGTGGGGACATTCGCGCTTCTCATCGTTTTCTGGATGATGGACCTTGCTCCGATGACGGGAGAGGGCGGGGTGCCCGTGATCCTCAGCGCCATGTCGCCCCTTCAGCACTTCCGTAACCTCACGTACGGGATCCTGGACCTCCGTGACATCATCTATTTCGGTTTCTTTTTCTTTTATTTCCTGTTCCTTTCCCTCCGCTCGATCGAAACCCGCAACTGGAAGCATTTCGAATGAAACATTTCTTCCTCAAATTCCAGCTGGTGCTTGAGGCGGTGCTGCTTTTTGCGACGCTCGTGCTGGTGGGCGCGATCCTGGATCGTTACGACTATCGCTGGGACCTTACGGCGGAGAAGGTCTACTCGTTGCCGAAAAGCACGGCGAGTATCCTCCGGGATCTCCGATCCAAACCGCTTCAGGTCTCGGCCTTCTACCTTCAGGATGACCCCGCGCGGCGCGGTCTGGAGATCTTTTTGAGGGAATGCCAACGCCAGCATCCGGATTTTCATTTCGATTTTTACGATCCCGTGCGCCGTCCCACCCTCGCCAAGAAATTCCAGGTGACGACACCCGCGACAATCATCATCCGTTCGGGGGATCACGAGGAACGGATCGTGACGCCGAACGAAGAGGCGTTCACAAACGCGTTTCTGCGGATCCTGCACCCGCGGACGGTGGATGTCTGTTTTGTGAAGGGACATGGCGAGGTCGAATTGCGGGGCGACGAACCTGTTACCTACGACATGTTTCGGACGACCCTTGAAGGTTTCAATACGCGCGTGAACGAAATCGTTCTTTCCCGCGATCATGTCCCCGATGCCTGTCAGGTGGTTGCACTCGCGGGTCCGCGATGGGAGCCCACCCCGGAGGAATTTGATGATCTGAAAAAAGCGTTCCGGCAAGGAAAGGGGCTTCTTTTGCTCCTTGATCCGATGGATCCGGGGACTGGAAAGGCCTTCCCGGCTTTTGCGAAGTCGATGGGGGTCGCGCTCGGCGACAATGTGGTGGTCGATAAGGCCAGCCGGATCGTCGGCGGCGATTTTCTGATGCCGCTCGTCAGCCAGTATTTTGTCCGTCATCCGGTGTCGAAGACCATGAAACAGGCGACTTTTTTTCCGTTGCTTCGAAGCGTCCAGCCCTCGACCGATACGGTGCCGGGATTTGAGGTGGTCCCGCTCGCCATGACGGGGCCTGGGAGCTGGGCGGAATCGAACCTGTCCGCGCTTGAAGACGGGACCGTGACCTTTGATCCGAAGTCGGATATCGCCGGGCCGCTGCCCGCGGCGATCGCGGTCGAACAAATCACGGACGGAAAGCAGAAGCATGCGGCCATCACGTCGGAAGAGGCGCCGGCCGCAGACAATGGACCGGAAACTGGCGGCAGGATGATCATCGTTGGTGATAGCGATTTTCTCACCAACGGTTATCTCAGTCTTTCCGGGAACAAGGAGTTCGGTCTCAGAATCTTCCAGTGGCTGGCCAAGGACGACCGCTTTATCGAGGTCCAGAAACCGCAGTTCAAGTTCAAGCCGCTTCTCCTCGATATCCCGAAACAAAGCCTGCTGGTGTTCTCGGTCCTGGCGGTCTATCCGCTGCTTTTTATCGTGATCGGCGGCCTCTATCTTGTGATCCGGCTGCGCACGTCATGAAACTCGGCCGGACGATCGTCATCTGTCTGTTGTTCGCCCTTGCGATCGCGGTCTACCTTTACCGGGCAAGGATTGACAGGGACATTCTTGCGATCAGTCCCGACGAGGTGAGCCGGGGGTTCTCGATGGAACCGGGCGAGCAGGTGATACGGATCGAGATCCGGAACCCGGCGGCGGGAACCGCGCTCACCCTGGAAAAGGTCCGGGAGACATGGCGCATCGTTTCGCCGGTGAACAGTCTTGCCGAGCAGCAGGCAGTATCGGGACTTGCGGTAGCTTTGCGTTTCGCCTCGCAACAGACCCGGCTTCGCGCCGAGAAGGACTGGGCCGAATACGGGCTCGAGAAGCCCGGCATGGAAGTCCGCGTCGTGACCGACAAGACGCATGAGAGCACGCTGAACTTCGGGGCCGCGTCCCCCATCGGGAAGGCGGTCTACGCGCGCTGGGCCAAGGAGCGCGGCTATATCCTCGTGACCCCCGAACTGAAGTCCGCTTTTGACGTGAGCCTTTACACCCTCCGTGACAAGTCCGTGTTCCGGACCCCCATGGCGGAAGCCCGGAAGGTCTTTGTCGAGATGGGGCCCAATGCCTACGAATGGAAAAAGGACCAGGGAAAGTGGTACTGGATCGAGCCGGTCTCGAATTTCGGAAGGGAAATGCCTCCGGACCGGATGGAGCTCGTGTTCCGGGGATTGGACGGGTTGAACGTTAAAAAATTTCTCGACCGCGGGGACCGTTCCGATGCCGAGTTCGGGTTCTATGTCATTCATGACCGGATTCGGGTCGAAGGCGATCCGGATGCCGCGGGAGGCGGGGAGGTCTTTAATTTCGGGAATGAGGTGCCGCTCGAGAACGCCTACTACGGAAAGATGGAAAGTACGGGGGATGTGATTCTGATCGATCGCGTGCGTGTGATAAAATTCCTGGACCTGATGAAGGCTTTGGAAAAAGACGAGGCCGCCCGGCGCGAAAAAAGCCGGGAGCAAAAATGAGTCCGGATCGTTTGACATCGAAGACGATGTCCCGGAGAGCCTGAGTCATGAGCTTTGGTGAGAATATCCAAAAGCTGAAAAAAGACATCCGCGATGCCGCGGTTAGCGCGAATCGCCACCCCGGGGATATCCGGCTCGTGATCGTCACGAAGACGGTGAGCCCGGAAGGGATCCGCGAAGCCTACGATTCCGGCGAGCGTGACTTTGGCGAGAACCGTGTCCAGGAATGGCGGAAAAAAAAGGATGCCCTCCCCGCGGATATCCGGTGGCATTTGATCGGCCCTCTCCAGACGAACAAGGTCAGGCATGTGGTGGGGCAGGTCCATCTGATCCATTCCCTGGATCGCGTGGAACTCGCCGGCGAGATCGAACGACAGGCGGAAAAACGAAGTGTCGCGGCAGTCCCGTGCCTGATCCAGGTCAACATGTCCGGCGAGGAAACAAAGTCGGGGATCGAACCGGAAAAAGCGTCCTGGCTCGCTTCGGAGATCACGAAGTTGCCGCGGATCAAGGTGAAAGGCATTATGACGATCGGCCCCCTGACGGACGATGAGGCGAGGATCCGGGAATGTTTTAAGCGAACCGGGGAGCTTCTCGCAATGCTCCGCGCGGAACACGCGGCGCATTCCTGGGACATCCTGTCCATGGGGATGTCAGGCGATTTTCGGATCGCGGTCGCGGAAGGAAGCACCCTCCTGAGGATCGGGACGCTGGTATTCGGAGAGAGAAAGCAGTAAAATGCGTTCCCCTGCGAAGGTCCGGAGATTTCAGCGCATGGTACACCGCTGAGGAATCTGTGCGGTTCGCCAAGCACAAGCATCGTGGACAAGGCACCAAAATTTATTCAAGGAAAGCCATTGGCTAAATGAAGAAGCGCGGTTTTAACAAGATCGGATTGGTCGGTGCCGGCAATATGGGCACCTCCATCATCGAGGGGGCCTGCCGCAAAGGCATCTTAAAAGGCACGGCCATCGCGATTTATGACAAGTTCCCGGCAAAAGCGCGCTCCTTCGCGAAAGCGATCCGCGGGAAAGCGGCGCATAGTCTCGAAGCGTTGATCCGCGGAAGCGATATCCTTCTGCTCGCGATCAAACCCCAGGATTTTCCGGATTTCGCGGTTGAAGCGAAGAAGTTCCTCGAAAAGAAACAAGGCGTGATCTCGATCCTCGCGGGGTTTACGGTCGAAAAGATCCGGCAAGGACTCGGCCCCGTTTCCGTGGTTCGCGCGATGCCGAATCTCGGCGCCAAAGTCGGCGGAGCCATGACCGCCATCACGGGTCAGGACAAGATGTTGCTTGGCGCGGCTGCGGAGATCTTTGAAGGATGCGGCGAGGTCGTGACGCTTCCCGAAAATGCCTTCGACGACGTGACGGCGATGAGCGGTAGCGGTCCGGCGTACTTTTTTTATCTGATGGAACTCCTGACCGATTTCGGCGTGAAACGCGGGATACCGGCAAAAGTCGCGGCACGGCTCGCGATCCAGACGGGGCTGGGCGCGGCGCTTCTCGCAAAGAACTCGGCGGACTCCTGCGCGGAGCTCCGGCAGAAGGTCACTTCCAAAAAGGGGACGACCGAAGCGGCGCTGAAGATGCTCATGAAAAAGAGATTCGGAAAAATCTTCCAATCCGCTCTTGCGGCCGCGGCGCGACGCAGCCGCCAGCTTCGGGCAAAATAGAGCGGGGTCACTCCCCGATTTTGAAGACGAGGAAAAGGAAAAGAGATGTTCATTTTTGCGGAAATATTCAAGGCGCTTGCGATGCTCGTCAACGGGATCACGACGATCCTCTACTGGATGCTGTTCGCGCGGATCATCATTTCCTGGTTTCCCGTGGACCCTTATTCCAGCGTGGTCCAGTTCCTTATGCAGGTGACCGATCCGATCCTTGAACCGCTCCGGAAGATTCCGATCAGGATCGGCCCGATGGATTTCTCGCCGATCCTGGCTTTCATTTTGCTTGTTTTTGTGAATCGGGTGCTTGTCACACTGCTTTTGTCGGTGGCTTATAAAATCCAGGGAGGAATGTGAGATGGCGATGAAGCGGTTCTGTCAGCCAAAGGGCGGTCTGATGAAACATATCGGTGACTGTGTGAAATTCATTCGCAGGCAGACCGACTTCAGGCCCGAGATCGCATTGATCCTTGGCACCGGGCTCGGACAGCTTGCTGACAGGATCAGGACCGTGCGGGTGTTCCCGTACGAGAAATTGCCTCATTTCCCGCGTTCGACCGTGCAGTCTCACAAGGGACAGCTTGTGCTCGGGGAGATCGGCGGCAAAAGAGTCGCGGCGATGGAAGGGAGATTCCATTTTTACGAAGGCTACTCGCTCGAAGAGGTGACGTTCGCGGTGCGCGTTCTCCGGGAGCTCGGCGCGAAGGCGCTCGTGGTCTCCAACGCCGCCGGCGGGCTGAATCTCGAATTCGGCAAAGGCGAGATTGTTCTGATCACGGACCATATCAACTTCATGGGCGTGAATCCGCTTATCGGGCCGAACGAAGACAAACTCGGGCCGCGTTTCCCGGACATGAATGAGCCTTACTCCAAACGGCTGATCGATCTGGCATCGATGGCGGCGGCTGAAGTGAAGGTGCCGGTTCGCCGGGGCGTCTATATCGGGGTCACGGGGCCGTGCCTTGAAACGCGCGCGGAGTACCGTATGATGCGAAACTTTGGCGCGGACCTTGTCGGGATGTCGACGGTGCCGGAGGTGATCGTGGCCGTTCATATGGGCATGGAAGTGCTCGGCGTGAGCGTGGTGACGGATAGGTGCGATCCCGACCACCTTGAGCCTTGCGACATCAAGGAGATCATCAAGACCGCAAACGAAGCCGGCCCGAAGCTGGATAAACTGATTACGAAAACAATCGAAAAGTTTTAACAGGTACGAAGTGCGGCGTACGGAGTTGCCATGAGTAAAGAGAAGAACTACAAGGACACGTTAAATCTACCGCAGACGCTGTTCCCGATGAAGGCGAACCTCGTTCAGAGGGAGCCTGAGATGTTGAAGGGGTGGGAGAGTGATGGCATCTACAGGAAGGTTCGCGAAAAATCCGCGGGAAAACCGAAATATATCCTTCACGACGGCCCTCCGTACGCGAACGGGAAAATCCACATCGGACATGCCCTGAACAAGGTCCTGAAAGACCTGATCGTGAAGTTCCGGACAATGCGCGGCCACGATGCCCTTTATGTGCCGGGCTGGGATTGCCATGGTCTCCCGATCGAGCATGCCTGCCTGAAAGAGATGGGCAAGCGCAAGGAGGATGTGGACCGGGTCGAGTTCCGGAAGCAGGCCCGAAAATACGCCGAACGGTTCATCGGGACCCAGCGCGAAGAGTTCAAACGGCTCGGAATCTTCGCGGAATGGGAAAAGCCTTATCTTACGATGAATTTCGAGTATCAGGCCGCGATCGCGGATTCCTTCCTCCGCCTTTACGAGGACGGCTACATCGAACAGCGGCTGAAACCGGTGCCGTGGTGCTTTGACTGCGAAACCGCCCTCGCCGACGCCGAGCTTGAATACGAGGACAAGGTCTCGAAATCCGTCTATGTGAAATTCCGGCTCGTAAAGGACTCGCTGAACGGGAAGGTGAATCCGGTCGAACTCCGCAAATTCGGCGAGCGGCCGGTCTACGCGCTCGTCTGGACGACAACGCCCTGGACGCTTCCCGCGAACGTCGGGATCGCGCTCCATCCCGAGCTCTCCTATTCTTTCCTCGATATGGGTGACGAGGTCTGGTTCCTCGCGGACGCGAGGGTCCCGTTCCTCCGTTCGCTTGCCCTGAAGGCCCCGCTCATGGAGTCCATCGTCAATGTTAAGGGAGTCGTGCTGGACAAGGCGGAATACGAGCACCCGTTCCTTTCCCGAAAAGGGCGCGCGATTCTTGCCGATTACGTTTCGAGCGAGGATGGCACCGGCATCGTCCATATTGCCCCGGGCCACGGTGAAGAGGACTACAAGTTTGGCCACCTTGATAACGGCCTCGCGATCCTTTCACCGGTGGACGCGAAGGGGAGGTTCACGGAGGAGTTCGATCTTTGCCGCGGGGAGCATGTTTTCAAGGCCAACCCGAAGATCATCGAGATTCTGAAAGAGAAAAAACTTTTGCTTCATGAGGCCGATCACCCGCATTCCTACCCGCATTGCTGGCGTTGCAAGAAGCCGATTCTTTTCCGTGCGACAACGCAGTGGTTCATGAAGATCGATCACAAGGACCTCCGTCAGAAAATGCTCGGGGCGATTCAGAAGGATATCCGCTTTATTCCCGGGTGGGGCAAGAATCGCATTGCCGCGATGGTCGAGACGCGTCCGGAGTGGTGCCTTTCGCGGCAGCGCTACTGGGGTGTTCCGATCCCCGTTGTGCGGTGCGCCAGGTGTACCGGTGTTCATTTCGTCAAGGAGTCCAGGCCGAAAATCCTCGATCTTTTCAAAAAAGAAGGCGCGGACGCCTGGTTTACCCACCCCGCGTCCGAATTCGTACCACAAGGCACCCGATGTCCGAAATGCGGCGGCTCGGAGTTTGAGAAAGAGACCGATATCATCGACGTCTGGTTCGATTCGGGCGTGAGCCATCAGGCGGTGCTCCGTCAGTATCCTGGGCTCGGGTTCCCGGCAGACCTTTACCTTGAGGGATCGGACCAGCATCGCGGCTGGTTCCAGAGCTCGCTTACGACCGCGGCGGCGCTGGAAGGAAAGAGTTCCTTCAAAAGCGTTCTTACGCACGGATTCGTTGTCGATGGCCAGGGAAAGAAGATGTCGAAATCCGCGGGGAACGTCGTGACGCCCCAGGAAGTCATGAAAGAATTCGGCGCGGATGTTCTGCGCCTCTGGGTCGCTTCCTGCGATTACCAGTTCGATGTGCGTCTTTCCAACGATATCCTGAAACAGCTGGTCGAGACCTACCGCAAGATTCGCAACACCTACCGGTACCTCCTCTCGAACCTCTACGATTTCGACGTGACCAAAGATGCCGTCCCGTTCGGGAAACAGCATCCGATCGACCGCTGGGCAGTTGACAAGACCGACCTTCTGGTCCGGACGGTGACGGATCTGTATGAGCGTTTCGAATTCCACCAGATCTACCGCGAGGTCTACAACTTCTGTGTGGTCGATCTGAGCGCGTATTATCTCGATGTGCTGAAGGACACCCTCTACACCGCCGCGCCCGCTTCGTGGCTCCGGCGTTCGGCCCAAACGTCGCTTTATTACATCCTCGCCCGGCTCGTGAAGCTGACCGCACCCATCATGCCGTTCACCTCTGACGAGGTCTGGAAATCCTATGTCCTTGAACCGGGGGTCCCGACGGTCCACGCGAGTGCGTGGCCGGAGCCGCAGGCCCGCCAGAACCCGGAATTCGCGGCGTGGGAGCATATCCGCGAAATCCGTGACGCCGTGATACCGTTCCTTGAAAAGCAGAGAGAGGCAAAAGTGATCGGTGCGGGGCTCGAGGCAAAGGTCGCTTTTACTGTAGACTTGCCGGGATCTGCCGAAATATTACACAGATATGAAAAAGAGCTCGCTCGCGTTTTCGTCGTGTCCCAGGTTTCCCTGGAAGCGGCGGCCGTGGCGGGCGTGGAGGCCGCAGAAATTGTTTCTTCGGTCTTCCGGGAGAAGCTGCGGCTCAAAGTGCTTGTGACCAGGGCCGACGGTGCCAAATGCGTTCGTTGCTGGAATTATTCTTCCGCCGTCGGTCGCGATCCCCGGCACGTCGCGCTTTGTCCGAAGTGTGTTGAAGCGATTCAGTCCCGTTAAATGAAAGAGGGAATCCGTTGGCGATCATGCTGTTCCATTTAAGGAATCCGAGGACCGTGCTCCGGAAGGCCCTGACCGGGTTGATTCTTTTCTTCCTGGGTGCCGTTTCGGCCTACCTTGTTTCCCTGATCCTCCCGCAGTTTGTTGCCGGGACGTGGGGGACCCATCCGCTGATGCCGGTCTTTGTCATGACCCTGATCTCGCTTGTGGCCTACAAACCGATCGAACGGTTCGTGAAGTGGTTTCTCGAGAAATATCTTTTCCGCCGCAAAAGTTACGCTCAGATGACCCTCATGGATCTGGCTGAAGATCTCCGGACGAACCTTGACCTGCAGGAGCTCGCGAACATGGTCGTCAATACGTTCGGTGAAGTCCTTCGGCTTCGGAACGTCGCGCTTCTCGTGCCGGACGCCACACGAAGCGGATTTGAGATTGCGTCGTCGTTCGGATGGCCGATCGCCGTGTCGAAGCGGATTCTGCTCGCGTGCGATGCGCCGCTGGTCCAGCACATAAAGGAATCGGGTCCTCATGTTGTCGTGCGATCCCCGCTGCTCAAAAGCCTTTCCTGGCAGGAAGCCAACGAGATGGGAGGGGATTTTGACGTCCTCCGGTCCGGTTGGGTCGTCCCTCTTTTTGTCAGGGAAGACCTGGTGGGCATGATCGCCTTCGGCGCGCATTCCCCGGACATGGTCTTTGACGAGTCGGATTTCCATTTCTTCCGGGAGTTCGCGGAAGCCGTCGCCCCCTGCGTTCGCAATGCCCAGGTCGTACGGCAGCTCCGGAACACCAATTTTCAGCTCCAGGATTCCCAGGCCGAGTGGTTCCAGAAAACAAAAATGTCCGCGATCGAAAAGCTTGCCGCAGGGATCGCCCACGAGGTCCATAACCCGCTCGCGATCATTTCCGGCAAGGCCCAGGTGCTCCTCATGCAGAAGAATCGCGCTCCCCTTGAGCCCCACATCGAAGAGGCGCTCAACGTCATGGTGAAGCAAACCCGCCGGGCGGCCGATATAACGAGAAAGCTTCTCATGTACTCCCAGGAATCCAAATCGCCGAGGGAATGGTTTTCGCTGGGAAAGATTCTGGATGAGACTGTGTCGCTTGTGGGGTATCAGGCGTCGCTCGACCGTATCGAGATAAGCTGTTCGGTGGATCCCGAGCTTCCGGAATTCTTTGGGAATGTTCAGGAGATCCGCGAGATATTCCTGAACCTTTTTTTCAACGCGGTCGAGGCGATCGAAAGCGAAGGCAGGATCGGGGTCGAGCTTCGACAGGCCCCGGAGGCCGGGATTATCGAGATCCGTTTTTCGGATTCGGGGCGGGGAATCGCGCCGGAGAACCTTGAAAAGATCTTCAATCCCTTTTTTACGACGCGACATGCCGCGGTCGGCCTCGGACTTTTTGTGGCGCGCCAGATTGTGAGCCGCTACGGCGGGGCGATCCGCGTAGAAAGCCAGCCGGGAGAGGG
>MWBI01000064.1 GCA_002068945.1 Candidatus Omnitrophica bacterium ADurb.Bin314 | reverse complement strand
TCCCGCCCTCCGGCATTTTTCATTTTAACAAATGGAGCGTCATGCGCGATCTCCGTTCCGACCTCAAGGCCCGCCTGGAAGATGCTGCTTTTTTCCGTAAAAATGATCGGCTCCTTATCGCCTGTTCCGGAGGTCCCGATTCCGTCGCGCTTGTCCATTTGTTTGCGCTCATCGCCCCCGGAAACCGCTGGAAGCTCGGTATCCTTCATTACGATCACCGTTTGCGGTCCGCGTCGAAGGCTGACGCAATGTTTGTCCGCCGTCTTGCCCGGGGGCTCGGCCTGGCATTCTACGGCGGGGCAGGGGACGTGAAACGCGCGGCGCTGCGCACGAAGACATCGCTTGAAGAGGCCGCGCGGAAGATGCGCTATGATTTTTTTCTCAGGACCGCAAAGCGCCTCAAGGTGAAAAAAGTCGTGCTTGCGCACACGCTGGACGACCAGGCTGAAACGGTGTTGATGCGTATTCTGCAGGGGACCGGCCTGCGCGGTCTCCGGGGAATCCGCGAAGTGAACCGGATGGAGGGGGTGTTATTCATCCGGCCGCTTCTGGCTTATGCAAAAAGCGATCTCCTCGACTTTCTTCGCACGGCGAAAATCGGATTCCGCCGGGATGAAAGCAACCAATCGCGCCGGTTTCTCCGGAACCGGATACGCCTGAAACTGTTGCCGGCGCTTCGCCGCGATTTCAATCCGCGCATTGTGGAATCTCTCGCAAGAATCCCGGTGATCGCGGCGCGGGAGATCGCTCTCCTCGATGAGCTGGAAGCCGGAGCATGGAAGAAGACCTTCAAAAAGCATGAACGGCATAAGGTCGAGCTTCGTCGCGGGGATTTTCTTGGTCTTCCCGTGCCGATTCAGTTCCGCGTCATCGAACGGGCGCTCAAAAAGATCGATCCGCGGAGCGGGCTTTCCTATGAAGCGTGGGAGCGTATCCAAAAAGGTCTTTCGCGGCCCAGGAACCGCTGGTCGCTCCCGAAACATATCGATCTCACGCTGACCCCCAAAACGATGGTGCTGTATAAGAGAAATATCCCGGGGAAACAAGATCATGGTGAGGGTAATGAGGTTTGATATCTCGAAAGGGCCGTGCTAGACTACGCGCTCGCAATCTTGAAAATGTCCATGGGTCCGCTCGAATACGCCCTGAGAAACGGAAGTCCCTTCGGGATTTGTCAGCTTGCGGGGCCATCAATAAAATAATCGGAAGATGCAATGGGTATGCCTAACGGAATCAGTAATTTCAAAAAGCAAAAAAAGAACGGCAAATTGTCCAAAAAAAAACCGGAGCCCGAGAAGAACCGGGTTCTGTGGCTGTTCCTCGTCCCTCTCTCCATTCTGATCCTGTTGCAGGTCTTCGTGTTCCCCGGTCTCGAGACCAAGGAAATGAGTTACTCCGAGTTCTATCGTCTCCTGATGGCGAACCCGGAGAACGGTCAGATTTTCTCCTGCGAACTGGTCGAAGACGTTGTGCACGGCAAACTCATCACAGGGTCCTACTTCCAGGTCCACATCCCGATGAACGATCTTGAAATCATCCCGCTGATGCGGAAGAATATCCCGAATTTTTCGGTGAGCCCGCCGCAGACGTTCTGGAGGAACCTCGTTTATTCCGTGATGCCCGTCCTCCTTCTGATCGGTTTCTTCTGGTTCTTCGTTTACCGCGGTATGCAGCAGGGGGGGAGCCGCGTGTTCTCCTTCGGAAAATCGCGCGCGAAGCTCGCCGGCAAGGAAAAGAGCCCCGTGACCTTCAAGGATGTGGCAGGCGTGGACGAGGCCAAAGAAGAACTGCAGGAGATCATCGAGTTCCTGAAAGATCCGCACCGTTTCACGAAGCTCGGCGGCAAGATTCCGAAAGGGGTCCTCCTGATGGGACCTCCGGGTACGGGGAAAACCCTTCTCGCGAAAGCGGTCGCGGGCGAGGCCAACGTGCCTTTCTTTTCGATCAGCGGATCGGATTTTGTCGAGATGTTTGTCGGTGTCGGCGCCGCGCGTGTCCGTGACCTTTTTGAACAGGCCAAACGCGCTGCGAAGACCGGCGGCAAGGGCGCCATTATTTTTGTCGATGAGATCGACGCGGTTGGCCGCCAGCGATTTGCCGGGATCGGCGGTGGGCATGACGAGCGCGAACAGACGCTGAACGCGCTTCTGGTCGAAATGGACGGGTTCGACACGCACGCGGGCGTTATCCTGATCGCTTCGACGAACCGGCCGGACGTTCTTGATCCGGCGCTTCTGCGGCCGGGTCGCTTCGACCGCCAGGTCGTGGTGCCGCTTCCGGATCTCATCGGCCGTGAGGCGATCCTCAAGGTCCATGCGGCCAAGGTAAAGCTCGCTCCGGGTGTGGACCTCAAGACCATCGCCAAACAGACTACTTATTTTTCGGGCGCGGACCTTGCGAACCTTGTGAATGAAGGCGCGCTGCTTGCCGCGCGCATGAACAAGGACGCGATCGGCATGACGGAGCTTCAGGAATCCATCGAGCGCGTGATGGCGGGTCCCCAGCGCAAGAGCAAGAAGATTTCGGACAAGGAGCGCAAGATTGTCGCCTATCACGAGTCGGGGCACGCGCTTGTGGCGCTTCTCACGCCGGGCGCCGATCCCGTGCACAAGGTCACGATTATTCCGCGTGGTATGGCCGGCGGTTACACCGTGACGTTGCCGGAAGAGGACCGGACGCTCCAGAGCCTTTCCTTCTTTCTCGCGGAGCTGCCGGTGATCCTGGGCGGTCGCGTTGCGGAACAGGTTATTTTCGGCGATATTACGACGGGAGCCCACAACGATCTCCAGAAGGCGACGCAGATCGCCCGCCAGATGGTGTGCCGTTTCGGGATGAGCGAGAAGCTCGGCCCCATGATCTTCGGCAAAGAGAACGGAATGGTCTTCCTCGGTCGCGATCTCATGGAAGAACGGAATTATTCGGAAGAGACGGCGAGGCTCATCGACAGCGAAGTCAAACGGATTATCGAAGAAGCCTACGCAAAGGCCCAAAAACTCCTGACGGAGAACCGCGATAAGCTGGAACTCCTTGCCAAGATGCTTCTTGAAAAGGAAACGCTTGACGCCGACGAGATACGGCACATAGTCGGGATTCCGTTGCCGTCATCCGGCACCCAGGCTCCCGAGGGCGGGACCCTCGCAACATGATCTGGAAAGTCCGCGAAAAGATCGTTGCATTTGACCGGACGCTTCTCGCGGGGATCGTGAACGTGACACACGATTCGTTCTCGGACGGCGGCAAATTCCTCGATCCGGAGAAAGCGGCGAAACACGCGCTCCGGCTTGTTGCGGATGGAGCGGAAATAATCGATCTCGGCGCGGAATCCACGCGACCGGGATCGAAATCCGTGGCGGCCGCTGAAGAAATCAAGCGCCTTGTGCCTGTTATCCGGGCAATCCGGAAAAAAACGGACGCAATCCTTACAATCGATACGGTAAAAGCCGATGTTGCGGAAAAGTGCCTCAAGGAAGGCGCGGACGCGGTCAACGATACGAGCGGCCTCCGGGCCTTTGGCAAGAAGATGGCCGGCGTCGTGAAAAGCTACAAGGCCGGCCTCATCCTGATGCACAGCCGCGGGACGCCGGAGACGATGCGGGAAATGGCCGAATACCGGGATCTCACGGGCGAGATTCTGAAAGAGATCGCGGGGGGCGTGGAATTGGCGCTCAAGTGCGGTGTGGAACGCGAACGGATCATGATCGACCCGGGGCTGGGTTTCGCGAAGAACACGGAACAGAACCTCGCGATTCTCCGGGATCCGAAGCCATTTTTGGATACGGGATATCCCGTGATGGTGGGGCCGTCGAGAAAGTCATTCATCGGGAAAGTGACCGGCCGGGAGCCGCCGGACAGGGATTTCGGGACGGCGGCCTGCGTGGCGGCCTGCGTGGCGCAGGGGGTCCAGGTGGTGCGCGTCCATGAGGTGAAAGGGATGCGGGACGTGATCTTGACGACCGAAGCGATCCTGAAGGCCTGAGGCCCGGATGATGAGGCCCGAATGCCGGGAACGGTCGAGCGGTTGTCATCCGGATTCAGAAATTCGTATTTTTAAACACAAAAAGTACAGCACGAACACTAACGAGGTGAGGCATGTCCGGTCATAATAAGTGGGCGAGCATCAAGCACAAGAAAGCCGCAGCGGACGCGAAACGCGGCGCGGCCTTTACGAAGATCATCCGCGAGATCACTGTTGCCGCGAAAACGGGCGGCGGCGATCCTTCAATGAACCCGCGTCTCAGGACGGCGATCCAGGCCGGCAAGGACGCGAACATGCCGGCGGACAACATCGAGCGCGCGATCAAGAAGGGAACCGGCGAACTCGAAGGCGTCACTTATGAAGAAGTGACTTACGAAGGGTTCGGCCCGGGTGGCGCTGCGTTCCTTGTGGCGTGCCTGACGGATAACAAGAATCGAAGCGCTTCCGAGATCCGCAGTATTTTCGGGAAGAACGGCGGGAACATGGGCAGTGCCGGCGGCGTGGCATGGATGTTCGAGAAGAAGGGGTTGATCGTCGTGTCGACCTCGACGACGACCGAAGACAAGCTCATGGAAACGGCGCTGAACGCGGGGGCTGAGGACATGGCCGCCGTCGGAGAGACGTTCCAGGTGACGACGGCGCCTGCCGATCTTTGGACTGTCCGGGATGCGATCGAGAAGTCGGGGATCAAGATCGAAAGCGCGAATCTGACCATGAACGCGAAGAATATGACAACGGTGGATGTGGCGGCCGGACGCACGGTCGTGAAACTGATCGAGGCCCTCGAAGAACACGATGACGTCCAGAATGTTTACACGAACGCGGATATTCCGGATGAAGTAATGAAGGAGATCACGGGTTAACCCGTATCCAACCTCGTAGGTTGGATGGGGTCAGGAGGTTTGATCCATGCGCGTGATGGGTGTTGACCCGGGTACGCACCGGATGGGTTTTGGGGTCCTCGAGACCTCCGGCCGGGACGTGAAGGTTGTGATCTGCGGCACGATCCGCGCGAACTCCAGGGACCCGATCGCAAAACGTCTTCTCCATATGTTCGAATCCCTCCAGAAGAATATCCAGAGCTACAAGCCCGACGCATTGGCGATCGAGTCGCTTTTTTTCGCGAAGGACGTTCGCGCTGTTGAAAGGATCGGCGAAGCGCGCGCCTGCGCGATGCTCGCGGCTTCTAAGGAAGGGATCGAAGTGATAGAATACGCCCCGACAGCCGTGAAACGCTCCGTGACGGGTAACGGTCGCGGATCGAAGGAGCAGGTGCAGTTCATGGTCAAACGACTTTTGAATTTGAAAGAAGCGCCCGCGCTTGACGCTTCCGATGCGTTGGCGATAGCCTTATGCCATGCCCATTCGGCGAGGCAAGTGAAATGTATCAATACCTTGCAGGTAAAATAACCGAGAAGACGCCGGCCGCGGCGGTGCTGGATGTGAATGGCATCGGCTACGAGGTCAGGATTTCGGTGAATACGTTCTCCGCGCTCCCTGATCCGGGACAGTCCATGAAGCTGTTGACGCATTTTGTGGTCCGGGAGGATGCCCAGTTGCTTTACGGTTTTGCGACGGAGGATGAACGCGAGCTTTTCAGGCTCCTTCTTTCGGTTTCCGGGGTCGGTCCCAAAATGGCGATCACACTGCTTTCCGGAATGACGATCCCCGAGCTCAAACGCGCGATCGCGGACGGTTCGGTCGCGTCGCTCTCGGCGATCTCCGGTATCGGAAAGAAGACCGCGGAGCGGGTGATCGTGGAGCTGAAGGACAAACTGCCTCGCGAGGCCGGGAAGGATTCGAAGGATATCGTCCATGGCATGAACGTGTCGGACCTGACGGTCGATGACGCGATAAGGGCGCTTTTCGCGCTTGGATATACGAAGCAGAAGGCGAAAGACGCCGTGCAGACGATCCTGAAAGACAGCTCCGGGGAAAAGCTGACAGTCGAAGAGATCATCCGCAAGGCGTTGAAGCATGTTTAAACAGCGCAACGGTCAAAGCGAGACACGCGACGAAATGACTTTTGCATTGGCCGTTGAGCGTTGCGCGTTGCGCTAGAGGGTTTATGGAAGACGACAGGATGCTGGATCAGGAATTCAGGCCGGAGGAGCTCGATATTGAGGTCAGCCTTCGCCCGAACACACTTGATGAATTCGTTGGACAGACCCAGGTGAAGGAGAACCTCAAGGTCTTTGTCGAGGCGGCGCTTGGCCGCAAGGAATCGCTGGATCATATCCTTCTCTTCGGTCCTCCCGGACTCGGAAAGACCACGCTTGCCAATATCATCGCGAAGCGGATGAACGCGAAGATCCACCAGGTTTCGGGTCCCGTGCTCGAACGCGCGGGCGACCTCGCCGGCATCCTGACCAACCTGGAAAAAGGGGACGTCCTTTTCATCGATGAAATCCACCGCATCCCGCATGTTGTGGAAGAGTACCTTTATTCCGCGATGGAGGATTTTTCGATAGAGATCATGATCGACAAGGGGCCTCACGCGCGTTCCGTCAAGATGCAGATCCCGCACTTCACGCTGATCGGAGCAACGACGCGGAGCGGACTTCTGACGGCTCCGCTTCGTTCACGGTTCGGGATCGTCGAACGCCTGAACTATTACGACGACTCGGCGCTGGCCGAGATCGTGAAACGCTCCGCGGGGATCCTTGATATCAAGATCGACGGACAGGGCGCGCGCGAGATCGCGAGCCGTTCGCGCGGGACGCCGCGCATCGCGAACCGTCTCCTCCGCCGCGTCCGTGATTACGCGCAGGTGAAGGCCGATGGTGTTATCACGGCTGAGGTTGCGGACAAGGGACTCCGGATGCTTGGGGTTGATAAGGAAGGTCTTGATCCGATGGACAAACGGATTCTTGGATATATACTAAAGGAGTGCAAGGGGGGGCCGGTCGGGGTCAACAGCCTTGCGGTGGGTGTTGGCGAAGACCCCGAAACGATCGAAGAGATTTATGAACCGTACCTCATCCAGCGGGGATTCATGAAACGCACCTCCGCGGGACGTGTGGTGACAGAACTTACCTACCAGCACTTCGGGCATAAACCCCCGGTTTCTGATAAGCAGCTTTTTTGATTCGTTGATAACCTGGTTTTTAAACCCAAAGGAGGAATGTCATGAACAAGCTATGGATTATATGTTTAGCCGTTCTGCTGATCCCCGGTGCCCTGATCGGATGCTCTAAAGCCGAGCAACCCGTGCGGGAAACAGTGGCTCAGAAACAGCCTGCTGCGGCTCTGCCGGCGGCTTTACAAAACGTTGTCCAGGAGGCTCAGACCACCGCGTTGGAAGTCCAGACGAAGGCTGAAGAAACCGTTGCGGCGCTTGAGTCGCAAGCCCAGGAAGCTACGCAAGAGATCAATGAGCAGTTATCCGGTCTGGGCGCCTTGACCGATCAGCTCAAAACGCAAGTTGAAGAAGCCGCCACCGAAGCCACGCAGGCGGTGACGGAAGGTTCGGCTGTGGTGACTGAAACCGAGACCATGGCTACGGAAGCGGTTGCCGGTCTGGATACAGCAGTTGAAGACGTTGCCGCCGATGTGACACAGGCAGCGACGGAAGATGCTGCCGTGGTGACTGGAGCCGAGACAATGGTTGCGGAAGCGGCTGCCGGTCTGGATACAGCAGTTGAAGACGCTGCCGCGGAAGCGACGCAGGCGGTGACGGAAGGGGCTACGGCCGCGACAGATATGGCTGCTGCCTCGGAATCCGCAGTGGTTTCGGGTGAAAACGCCGTTGTTCCAGCTGATGAGGCTGCTGCAGGGGCGATGAACGAGACCGTCAGTTAATAAACGTTTGATCGAAGCGAAAGGGGACGGCTATCATGCCGTCCCCTTTTTGTTTTGTGACGCTTTTGAGCTCTTTTTCTGACGTATTGATTGCCTCTCGGGAAAGGACTGTGCTATATTAATCCGAATCGAGGCATGCGCTTATGAACGACTTCGCGAAAACCCTTATTTTCTTTGGACTCATCCTTATCACCATGGGTGTCCTTGCCGGGTTTTTTTCGAAGGTCCCGATGCTCGGGAAGCTCCCGGGCGATATCTTTATCCGACGCGGAAGTTTTACGTTCTACTTTCCTGTCGCGACCTGTGTCCTGCTGAGCCTTATCCTTACGCTTGTTTTTACGATTTTCGGGAAAAAATAATATGTTGCAGATGATCCTTTCTGTCTGGCGCCCGCTCATCGAAATCCTTGTGATCTGGGTGCTGATCTATTCGGTGATCCGGTTCTTCCAGGGGACCCGCGCCATGCAGGTGCTGCTTGGTCTTCTGATCCTTGTCATCCTTTTCCTGATCGCGAAATTCTTCGAGCTGAACAGCATCATCTGGGTCATGTCGAAACTGTTCGCAGTCGGCGTCGTTGCTTTCCTGATCATCTTCCAGCCTGAGATGCGCCGCGCGCTCGCCCGTATCGGCACTACGATGTCGAACAGCTTCCTTCCGCTCGGCGGACTCATGGACGAGATTCTTCGCGCAGTCGACCATTTGTCGAGGAACCGCGTTGGAGCGATTATCGCGATCGAGCGCGAGATGGGACTGAAGACCTATATCGAAAGCGGTATGATGATTGACGCAAAATTCAGCGCGGAACTGATCTGGAGCATCTTTGATCCCCACACGCCGACCCATGACGGGGCGGTTATCCTGAGCGGGGACCGGATCGCCTCTTGCGGTTCGCTTTTTCCCTTGACCCAGTCAACCGATCTTCCGCCGTCGATGGGGACGCGCCACCGGGCCGCAATCGGTATTACCGAGGAGAACGATGCCATCTGCATTGTGATCTCGGAGGAGACCGGCAATATTTCGATCGCGGTATCCGGCAACCTGACCAGGGCCCTTGACATTGCCGATCTGCGGAAGACCCTTGAGGGTCTATTGCATCCCGCCGAAGGCAAGAGCCTCCTCCAGGAGTTCATCGAGAAAAACAAAAGACTGTTCCAGTTTCAGAGGAAGCCCACACCATGATCTCGGACTGGCTCACGAAGAGCTGGGGCCTCAAGGCGATCTCGCTTGTCCTCGCAATCGGTCTCTGGTATTACGCGCTTGGTGAGGAGAATATCGAGGTTACGCGCGTGATTCCGCTCCGGGTCGAGATCGAGAACCCGCAGTTGACCATTTCGAAGATCTCGAATCGGGTGGTCCAGGTTACCCTTTCAGCGCCGCGCTCCCTGATTGTGAACCTCGCGAGCGAGGATATCAGCGCCGTTCACAAACTTGGTTCCGAGATCAAGGGAGCCGGTGAGTATTCGTTCCGTCTTGAGCCGAACGAAATCCGGTTGCCGAGTTTTCAGGTCCGCGTTGTAACGATCGAGCCTGAGACCATTTCCCTCATGCTGGATGAGCTGATTATGCAGAAGCTCGAGATCGAACCTGATTTCACGGGCGATCCGGCGATCGGCTACAAACTTCTGAAGGACGAGATCCGCATGGACCCGAACGCCATACTGACGCAGGGGCCCAAAAGCGTGCTGGAAACGATGAAATCCGTGAAGACCGAACCGATCGATCTCGTGGGACGTATCCGTTCCTTCAACCGCACCGTCGAAGTCCGGTTGCCGACAGGTGTTAAATCCATGAGTGAGTCCCTTGTGGATGCCTACATCCCGATCCGGGAAGAGTTCGACGAGAAGGAGTTCCGGGATGTCGCGGTCCGCTCGTTGCGTCTTTCCGAGTCGAAGGGGACCGTCACGCTTGATCCCGACCGCGTCAGCTTTTTCCTGAAAGGTTCCAAGCGGTATCTTGAAAAGCTGGAGCCCGAGCAGATACGCGCCTATGTGGATCTCGGGGCGATGAAGAAGGGGGACTATGAACTGCCGCTTATCGTGGAGCTGTCTCCGAATGTGAGCCTCAAGGATGCGCAGCCCATTACGATCAGGGTTTCGATCACCAACGAAAAAAAATGAAGGCCCCATGACCCCGAAGATCCCGGAGAAAAAGCTCGGTGTGAACATTGACCACGTCGCGACCGTGCGTCAGGCGAGGCGCGCCCCGGAACCGTCGGTGCTGGAAGCGGCGCTGGAGGCTGAGCGGGGCGGCGCGGACAGCATCACGATCCATCTTCGCGAAGACCGACGGCATATCCAGGGTAGTGATCTCTTCGAACTGCTTCGGAATATTCACGTGCCCCTTAACCTCGAGATGTCGGTCTCCCCCGAGATTCTGAAGATCGCGCTGAAGGGGGTGCCCGAAAAGGCGTGCTTGGTTCCGGAAAAACGCCAGGAGATCACGACCGAAGGGGGGCTTGATCTTTTCAATAAGCGAGGCCGTCTCGAGCGGACGGTCAATGCCCTTCAAAAACGGAAGATCGAAGTAAGCCTTTTTATCGACCCGGACGAGAAACAGGTCCGGGAAGCGGCACGGCTCGGGGTCGAGGCTATTGAGATCCATACGGGGGCTTACGCCAACGCTTCGGGAAAAGCCCGGAATCAGGAGCTTGAAAGAATCAAGCGGATGGCGCGGCTTGGTTCGGAACTCGGGCTTCGCATCCATGCCGGTCACGGGCTGACCTACGGGAATATCTTCCCGCTTCTCCGGATCCCCGGGATCCGTGAGTTTAACATCGGACATTCCATCGTCAGCCGCGCGTTTTTTGTCGGGATTGCCAAGGCCGTGGCTGAAATGAAGAAGATCATAACCAGCGGCAAGTGACAAGCGTTAAGGGGGAAGTAAAAGTTTTTCAATTGTAACTTGCCGCTTATACCGGAACGATGAATATCCACACTCTCGCAAAAAAGCTCAGACGTCCGGCCACGGTTCATAAAGGCGATATGGGGCGGGTCTTCATTCTTGCCGGTTCCCGCGGCATGATCGGAGCCGCGGATCTCGCGGGCATGGCGGCTCTAAGATCGGGCGCGGGGCTTGTGACGCTCGGAATCCCCGATGCGATCTATCTGATCATCGCACGCCGCAATTCCGAACTTATGACGCGTCCGCTCCCGTCCACCTCCAAAGGGACGCTCGCGCTTTCGGCTTTTCCGGAAATCCGGAAATTCTGCCGCACGCAGGACGTGATGGCGATCGGTCCCGGACTTTCACAGCATGTGACGACGCAGAAGCTGGTCCGTCGGGTGAGCGCGGACACGGCGTTGCCGCTTGTGATCGACGCTGATGGTTTGAACGCCCTTCAAGGGCATCTGGATCTTTTTAAAAAAAGGACGGCGCCCAGTGTCCTGACGCCTCATCCCGGAGAATTCGTTCGTTTGTTCGACGGGAAACTCGATACCTCGGACGCCGTGAGAAAAAAACGCGCCGCCGAAGCCGCGAAAGAGCACGGCGTTGTGATCGTTCTCAAAGGTCATCACACGGTCGTGGCGGATCCTGCCGGAGAGATTTATGTGAACAAGACAGGGAATCCCGGCATGGCAACGGCAGGTTCCGGCGATGTGCTCACCGGAGTGATCGCCGCTTTGGCGGGTCAGGGTTTTTCCCTTTATGAAGCAGCCTGCCTCGGGGTTCATGTCCACGGCCTTGCGGGCGATCTCGCGGCGAAAGCGGTCGGCAAGACAAGCCTGATCGCAGGCGATATCCTGATGTCCCTGCCGGATGCCTTTAAAGAAGTCGTTCCCTGATCCCGGGTAGCGGAAATAACTGAACCTGATGATCTCATCCAGCGCCGTATCCAATGATCTTCCGACCGGGTCTTTGAAACGATGAATACGGATCTTTACGGCCATTGTCAGCTTTGCCCGCGCGATTGCGGGGTTGACCGGACCCGCGGCCGGATGGGTGTTTGCGGCGAGACCGCGGAACTCCGGATTTCCCATATCGGACCTCACACCGGCGAGGAACCGTCCTTTTCCGGGACGCGCGGTTCGGGGACCATTTTTTTTTGCGGCTGCTCAAGTCACTGTTTTTTTTGCCAGAACCATCAGATCTCCACGAATCACCGGGGGACGGTCTATTCAGCGGAGCAATTCTTCCGCGAGGTCAAGACGCTCATCGAAAGCAAGGTCCACAATCTCAACTTCGTGACCCCGGACCATTTCTGGCCCCATATCAAGGAACTTTGTTTCCGGCTCAGGGAAGAGGAGATCCTGATCCCCAAGCTCTTTAACAGCTCGGGGTATCAAAAGGAGGCGTTGATCCCGGAGTATGCGGATTTCATGGATATCTTCCTTCCGGATATGAAATTCGCGGACGGCGCGCTCGCGAAACTCTGCATGAATGATGAAAATTATCCCGGGATCGCGATGGCGGCGATCCGGCGGATGGTACGGTTAAAAGGATTCCTCGACCTCTGGGACCCCGAGGGAAACCAGACCGCGCGCCGCGGGGTCCTGGTTCGCCATCTTGTCCTTCCCGGCCACGTTGAGAACAGCCTGAAGGTCCTGGACCTTCTTTACGGCGAATTCGGGCCCGGGATCCCGATTTCCGTTATGAGCCAGTTTTGTCCGGTACCCGCATGCTCACGGATGCGTCTGATGACGCGCGGACTTCTTCCGGAAGAGTACGGCCGGGTGCTCGAACATATCGACAAGCTCGGTTTCGAAAAGGTCTACACGCAGGTCCTGAGCGAAAAGACAGAGTATCTGCCCGACTTTAACGATCCGGACGATCCCTTTCCGGGACATCGGAAAAAGGCATAGGGGACTCGCTACCCGGAAGCAGGGACCCGAAAACAGTTTTCGGGCGATCAGCCCCGAAGGACTGGTTTTTGCTGTTGAGCGTTGTGTATTGAGCATAAAAAGATATATAATGCCCCTGATGATGAGCCCGATGACAAAGAGTTTCCAGGTGTCCCCGTCTGGTCTTAGTCTCTTCAAGGACTGTCCCCGCTGTTTCTGGCTCGAGAAGGTCCGTTACATCAAACGTCCGCGTGGCATTTTCCCTTCGCTGCCGGGCGGTATGGACCGGGTCATCAAACTGTACTTTGACGGGTTTCGTTCCAAAGGAACCCTCCCTCCCGAACTTGCCTCGCGCGAAGAGTTTCGGGGACTGTGTCTCTATAAGGATCTCGCGCAGCTTGAACGCTGGCGCGACTGGAAGACCGGGCTCGAGTACTTCGAGAACGGGGGCCGGCTTTTCGGAGCGCTCGATGATCTCCTGGTGGCGGGAGATGTTTGCGTGCCCTTCGATTACAAGACCAAGGGATTGCCGACCAGCGAAGAGGACGCGACGAAGTACTACCAGACTCAACTGGATTGTTACGCATTGATGCTGGAAGCGAACGGCATGAAGACCGCCGGCTATGGTTTTCTTCTTTATTATTCTCCCAGGGAAGTGGAGGAGAACGGTCGCGTGATATTTGAGATTCAGCCGATCCGTATCGGAACGGATATTGAACGCGCGAGATCGTACTTCCGGAGGTCGGCCGCCGTTTGCGAAGGCCCGGCGCCGGCCGCGTCCGCGAATTGTGAATACTGCGGTTGGCTCAATAAGTTCAGGAAATAAAACATGGCGGCCGGCCGGGGGATAGAGGAAAGCTTTTTAAGCGCCCTGCGTTCCACGCTGGAATCGAGGAGTCAAGAGTGACGGAAAAAACAGAATGGAAAGTGCTGGTTGAAAAACCCGCGCCTGAAAAATTAAAAAGTCTCGGCGTGATGAACTGGCCGATCTGGATGAAGGAGGTTTCGGTCTTTGACTGGTCCTATGACAAAACCGAGGTCTGCTATTTTCTCGAAGGCGATGTCACCGTCACGATCCCGGGCGGGGAGGTGACGATCGGGAAGGGTGATCTCGTGACCTTCCCCGAAGGCCTTCACTGTACGTGGCGGATCAAAAAAGCCGTCAAAAAGCATTACAAGTTCGGCTGAACGACAACCTGAACCGTAATATGAACGCGTTTTTCATGAAAGGACTTGATTAAATGGTGCTGCCTGTCCCAAAAACGAACGCAATGCTGATCTGTGACTATGTGATCACGGAGCGCGGCACGAACAAAAAAAGCCTGATCGGCGTTTTCGAAAATATCGGGGCGATGAAATTTCCGTGTATCCACGCGGCAATGTCAATCTACGTGAAGCTGACCGACGCCCAGGGTAGTTACCGGGTCCGTCTGGACCTGGTCGATCTCGGTGAGGACAAGACCATCGGGCAGAACGAGATTCCGAACGATGTCCAGGTCCCGAGCCCGCTCGTTTCGCACGAGCTTGTTTTTAACCTCCGCGATATCCATTTCACGCATCCGGGCGAATACGAGTTCAGGATTTTCGCGAACGGGTCCATTTTTGGACAGAAAAAATTCACTGTTGAACAGGCGAGACGCAATAATGCCGAAGGAGTTCCCTGATGCCCAAGACAGCCGTGGTGATCCTCGCGGAAGGGTTTGAAGAGATCGAGGCGATCGGTCCGGTCGATGTCCTCCGCCGGGCGGGGGTTCGTGCGATCCTTGCCGGCGTGGACGGACTGACCGTCAAGAGTTCAAGGGGGGTTCCTGTTCTGGCGGAAATTCTCCTGAAAGACGTGAAAGGCCTTCCCGACGCCGCGATCGTTCCCGGAGGCCTGCCGGGGGCGACCCATCTCGCAAAGTCGGCGGTGGTAGGAGAATTTCTGAAGAAAATGAACTCGGACAAGCGGCTGATCGCGGCGATTTGTGCCGCCCCGTCCACCGTGCTTTCTCCGCTTGGTATTCTGGACGGGAAAAAGGCGACGTGCTATCCCGGCTGCGAGACGGATTTTGCCCCGGGGGTCAGGCATTCCGCGGACCGTGTCGTGGTTGATGGGCATATCATCACAAGCCAGGGGCCGGGCACCGCGCTCGAGTTCGCGATCGCCGTCACGGAGGCGCTCGCGGGCAAGGAAATGGCCGGTACGGTGCGCGCGAAGATGCTCATCGGCGCTTGACGCGAATGACGGTTTACGAGATCGAGCAAAAATACCGTTTGAAAGACCTTGCCGCGGTTCGTCGCGGTCTGAGGGCGCTTGGCGCGAAAAAGATCGCTTCCGGACGGGAAACGAACGAATTCTTTGACAGGAACGGAGAGCTCAGGAAACGGAAGATCGCGATGCGGCTCCGGCGTTACGACGGGCAGTCGACGTTGACGCTGAAGGGTCCGAAACTCCGGTCCCGATTCACCAAAAGAGTGGAGCTTGAAATGCCGGTCGAGCACAGTCCGCTCCGTTCGATCCTTTTGCTCTCGGGCTTCAGGCCGGTCATGAAATACACGAAGAATCGCGAGCTTTACGGTCTCGGGAAAGCCCGTGTCACGATCGACCGGCTCCGGGGCTTCGGCTGTTTCCTTGAGATCGAGGGAACGGTGTCTGTGATCGCGCGGATCGCTTCCGGGCTCGGTCTCGGGGACGGTGACCGCGAACCGCGTTCTTATTTGCAGATGATGTTCGGATGGAAACATTGAACGGGAGGGAGATATGATCATCGCGACGGAACTCAGGGTCGGGAACGTCTTCAAATCCGACGGGAAACTTTTCAAGGTCATCACGCAGGAAGTGAAAGGGACGGGAAAGTTCGGCAAAAGCGTTCACTGCAAGGTCCGGAGCATCGAGGACGGGAATGTGGCCGAAAAAAGTTTCCGCGCGGAGGACAAGATTGAGGACGTGCCGGTTCGTATCGTCAAAATGCAATACCTCTACCGGGAAAGCGATCAGTTCGTTTTTATGAACATGGAAAATTATGAGCAGTTCAATATCACGGCCAGGGCGGTGGGACGGCACGAGGTGTTCCTGAAGGAGAATGAAGCGATCGAGGTCCTCTTCGGGGAAGGGCGGGTTCTGAGCATCATGTTCCCGAAGATCGTGGAATTGAAGGTCACAAGCACCCCTCCGGGTGTGAAAGGCCAGAGCGACACGACCTACAAGGAAGCGGAGCTCGAGAACGGGCTCAAGGTTCTTGTGCCGCAATTCATCCGGGAAGGCGAAAAGATACGCGTGAATACCGAAGACCTCAGCTACCTCGATCGCGTCACTGTCAAAAGCATGGCCTGAAGGTTGCAGACGGGAGGTGATGCCGTGAAAAAGGTTTCGGCGCTGTTCCGGGTCTGGATGGCCCTGGCGATGACACCCTCTTTTGGGTTTGCCAGGGAGGTGCCCGTGGAAAAGATCACTATCACGAGCCCGGCATTTCCGCCGGACGGCATGATCCCGTCCCGCTATACCTGCGACGCTGAAGATATCTCTCCGCAACTCGATTGGTCCGGCGTGCCGGCTTCCGCCAAGAGCCTTGTGCTTGTCTCGGACGATCCCGACGCGCCGGTTGGCACATGGGTCCACTGGGTGATTTATGATCTCCCGCCGGGAACCACAGGTCTTCCGGAAGGTATCCCGAAGTCGGATACGGTCAGTGGAGGCGGGATCCAGGGAATGACCGATTTCAGGACGATCGGGTATGGCGGACCGTGCCCTCCCGGGGGGATACACCGGTATTTTTTCAAGATTTACGCGCTTGATGTCGCGACACTCGGTCTTGGCCCCGGCGCAACAAAGAAGGATGTGGAAAACGCCATGCGAAAGCATGTGATCGCGGCCGGGGAAATGAAGGGCCTTTATTCCCGGGCCCGGAAGGAGCGCGGATGATGACGAAAAAAACGAAACGGGTTCTTGCCGTCGATGATGATGGTCTGGTGCGGAAGACCCTGGAGATCTTCCTGAGGGAGGCCGGTTATCAGCCGACGGTGGTCTCCGGCGGAGACGAAGCGCTGGCGGCGCTGAGCGAGCAGCACTTTGACCTTCTGATCACGGACATCCGGATGCCCGGCATGGACGGCCTTCAAATTATTCAAGCGTCGCGCGATTATTGCCGACAGATGGGGAAGCCCCCGATCCCCGAGATCGTGCTTACGGCCTATAACGATGAACCCGTCAAGCAATCCGCGGCGCGAATGGGGATTCGCGATTTCATCCTGAAGCCGTTCCGGGCGGAGGAATTTTTGAGAACGCTGGAAAGAAATCTGCTTTCCCGCTAAGCATTGTGAGGAGGATCGTCGATTCATGAAAACGAAAGCCGATGATTTTGAAGTCAGTTTTTTTGAAGGCGTGGTTCGCCAGCGTCCCGATTATATCGATGCGCTCGTTCCGCTCGCGCACGCGTATACGTGCCTCGGACTTTATGAAAAAGGTCTTGAGATCGACAAGCGGCTCGCGGGTCTTTGCAAGAACGATCCCGTCATCCATTACAATCTCGCGTGCAGCTATTCGCTCCTCGGAAAGACAGCCAAGTCCTTTGCCGCCCTCAAGAAAGCGGTCCGTTTGGGTTTCCGGGATTTCCGGCATATCGGGAAGGACAGCGATCTGAAGAACCTGAGGGACCACAGTCCGTTCCGGGCCTGGTTCGACGCCCTGGCGAAAGATCGGGGTCCCGCAAAATGACGGGCAAGTCCCACGCCCGCATGCCGCTTCACCCCGCGGCGCAGAACGGCCGCAAGCTCCTCCGCTACCTCGAGAAAAAAGGGAAGTCCATTTCGCCGCTTTTGATCGTGACGCATGATTATCCGGACCCGGACGCGATCGCGACGGCGTACGCGCTTCAGTACATCGCCAAAAAGAAATTCGGCATTCGTTCGAGGATCGTTTACAAGGGGACCGTTGGCCGCGTCGAGAACCGGGCGATGGTGAACCTGCTCAGGATTCCCATCCACAAAATCCGTCCGTCGGACATCCGCAAGTACGACCATGCCGCACTGATCGACACCCAGCCCGATTTCGAGAACAATCCCTATCCGCGCAACCGCAAGGTCACGATGGTCATTGACCAGCATCCGTACGTCAAAAAACCCCTTGCCGACTTTGTCATCGTGGACACGGAATGCGGCGCGACAAGTGTGATCCTGGCCCAGGCCCTGCTCTTGAGCGGTCTCGAGATTCCGCGGAAGCTCGCAACGGCGCTCGCCTACGGAATCCTCTCGGATACGCTGAACCTTTACCGGGCGAAGCGCGCGGACATCATTGAGACCTATCTTTCGATCCTTCCCCTGTGCGATATGCGGGCACTTATCAAGATCCAGCATCCGCCGAAGACGAAGAAGTTCTTCAGCACTCTAAGCAAGGGACTTGGTGTGGCAAAGGCTCTGAGGGGGCTCATCATCTCCCACCTCGGCGAAGTGGAGCATCCGGACCTTGTGTCCGAGATCGCCGATTTCCTCCTGACCTACGAGGGGATGGAACGCTCGTTTTGCACGGGGCGTTACGAGGACAAGCTGCACGTTTCGCTCCGCAGCAATCGCCCGACCGACAATACGCCGGAGATTCTCCGCGATATTTTCGATGACCGGAAAGAGGCCGGCGGACATGACATGGTGGCGGGCGGCGCTTTTACCGTTACCGGGAAAGAAAAGGACGAGAACCGGTGGCAGGAAGCCGAGAGTGCCCTGGTCCAGCGGCTGCTTCGCCGCCTCCGGATTCCCGCCAAAGCCGAATTTTACTCACCCTTTTGGACCGGCGGCGCTTCCCGGGCATGATCTGTCCGGTCAGGAATTTGTTACCGTTCCCGGATTTTGAAAGTATAATGCGACAATGTTCTGAAACGATGGTTCAATATTCCAGGAATAAGCCGAAAATCAAAGCATGAGTAAAAAACAATTTCATCCCGGCGCAGGGCTCCTGATTTGCTTGCTGATGGTTTCCTTCTGCGGAACCCTCCGGGCGGCGGATGCCACGGATCGCGACCTTGTGCCCGCGGGCGCGACGGCCGGGGTGCTGGATGCCAGGGTCAGGGAAGAAGCCCAGGAGCAGTTGCTGACACCCAAAGCGCCGGAAGCGGTTGTGATCGAAGAAGAGGAGTCCGGCCAGAGCGAGGCCGCTGGCCCTACCTTTTTTGTTCAAAAGTTCAATCTTGAAGGCGATGTCCTTCTCCCCGCCGCGGAATATGATCCTGTTCTCAGGAAGTTTGAAGGTCAGACGATCAGCTTTGAACAGCTTCAAACCATGATCTCGGCTCTGGAACAGGTTTTCCGGGCCAAAGGGTATATCGCCGTCGTTCTTCTCCCGCCGCAGAAAATGGAAAAGCCGGAGATTCGCCTCAAGGTCGTTGTGTCCAAAATGGGGGATCTTTCGGTCATCAACAGCCGCTATTATTCCGTGCGCCGGACCATGAGCTACTGGAAGATCAAGAAGGGCGAGGTCCTTGGCTACGACTCTATTCGCCAGAACGTGCTTGATATGAACGAAAACCCTGACCGGACAGTGAAGCCGATCCTGCGGGCGGGAAAAGAAAAAGGGACTTCAGACGTGGTCCTGAACGTCGAGGACCGTTTTCCGATCCATGTGGGTTACACGTTCGATAATCAGGGCGTAAAATTGACCGGCCATGAGCGGCACGGTTTTACCGTCCGCAATAACAATTTCCTCGGTCTCGACGACATATTCCTGATCGGTACGAATTTCGGGAATAATTTCGGGTCCCTGTATCTTTATCACGTCTTGCCGGTGTCCGATTTCGGGACCAAACTGATCTCCAGTTACAGCCACGCGCAGGTGACGCCCAAGAAAGAATTCAAGATCTACGGCATCAACAGCATTTCCGACACCTATAGTCTCGCGCTCCAGCAGCGCGTGATCCGCACGGAAAAATATTCGGGGAACGTGCAGATCGGCTTCGATTTCAAGGAGAAGCACACGCGGACGCAGAGTGTCACGACCGTCTGGGACAAAGAGCGGGTCCTTTCCGCGCGCGGGGATTTCCAGGCCCGCGACCGCTGGGGTGGCTGGGGGATCGGGCAGGGGGTTTATTTCGGAATGCCGAACCGTGGAGACGGTTGGCCTCTTGCGAGCAGGGGCGGGTGCCACCGGTTCTTCAAGTATGGATATTCACTGTCGCGTTATCAAAAAATGCCGTGGAAGACCAAAGCGGTCTGGGACGTGACGGGGCAGTTTTCCCCGCAGCGCCTGCTTCCCCAGGAACAGATGTTCCTTGGCGGCGCCAGATCGGTGCGCGGCTATCCTGAAAGTGATTTTGGAGCGGACCAGGGGGTTCAGTCCCGTCTGGATTATCTCGTTCCCGCATTCTTTTTTCCGCAAGAATGGCGTGTCCCCCTTGACAAGTCTCCCCTGCGTGACCAGGTTGACCTGATCTGGTTTTTCGATATGGGGTACGGTCGTAACCACAGCCCCTCCTCTTCGGAAGAACGCACCAATTTCATGGCCGGGACCGGCGCGGGGTTCCAGATCCGTCTTCGCAACAACCTCACGGCGCGCTTTGAGTGGGGGG
>MWBI01000063.1 GCA_002068945.1 Candidatus Omnitrophica bacterium ADurb.Bin314 | reverse complement strand
CACGGAAGATGCCGCCACAAGAATCAACCGGGCCAGACGGGAAGGTCGGCGGATCGTGGCCTGCGGCACGACTTGCGTTCGCGCGCTTGAATCTGCTGTCATTCATTCAACACACCGCGTCGGAGGTGAGGAGACCGATCCAACCTACGAGGTTGGATCGGGTGTGCGGAAAACCTCGATCTTCATCCATCCGCCGTATGAGTTTAAAGTAGTGGACGCGTTGATCACAAACTTTCATATGCCGGGAAGTACACTGCTTGTCATGATCGCGGCTTTTCTCGGATATGACAAGATGATGGCCGCGTACCGGATTGCGCTGGAAGGGGATTACCGTTTCGCGAGTTACGGTGACGCCATGTTCATCGGTTGAACATGGCGAGCGGTTCCGGTTTCCCTGAAATGCAATCAGGATCAGGAAGGCGATGCCAGGTTTGTTTTTTAGCGCAGGGCGGATAGCGTCGGGAAAACCAAAAATTTCACAACCTGTTTTTGCCCGCGCTCTACGCTAGGACAGGTCCTTGAGGAGCCTGTTCTCGGGGAGTTTGCGGAGGGCCTGGTCAAAAGCCGCGAGCGAATCCCGCAGTTTTTCGAGCACCGGCGATTTCGCTGAAGGAACTTCGCTCGACCCGGCTTTTTCCATCTGGTCGATCACGAACTGCACCGTCATGTCCCCAACGTCGCGGGCTGGCTGATAAAGACGGTCCCGGTCGTTCTCGCCCTGGGCGATGGCCAGGATGTTCGCTGCCGTCAGACGGAAGATCAGATCCCGCGCGAGGCGGATCGGCATCTCAAGCTGGGCCGCGATCTCCTCGGCGGAGAGGGGCGGTTTCCCGGCGGCGAATCGTGACACGCATAGATGGGTGATCCGGAGAGCGAGGAGTTTTTTAACCGAATAATTGGCGTTAAGGCAATCGTGTTCGAATTCGAATGTGAGTTCGTTCTGATGCGAAAAGGCGAGCTCCGCGCCGTAAAGCACGATGCGCCAGCTCATCTGCAGCCAGATCAGAAAAAGCGGAAGGGCCGCGAAACTTCCGTAGATCGCGCCCGCGTTTGAAACGCCGATCTGAAACCGGATATAAACCCATTGAACGATCTGGTACAGCGCGCCCGCGACGATACCGCCAAGCAACGCGGACCTGAAATGGATTTTTCCGTTCGGCATCGCGATGTAAAGGTAGGTCAGGAGAGCCGCGAATACCAGGAAGGGGAGGAGTTTGAGCCCCGCGGCGATGAGCGGCGCCACGGCGCCCAGGATCGCGATCTTCCGGGCGACCGCCGTGATCTTGGCGGCCGCGAAGACGGTCGCGCTGGCCGCGACGACGTAGAGGACCGGGGCGATCAGCATCATCGAGAGGTAATCCGTGAACTTGCGCCCCAGGCTCCGCTGTTTCTTGATCCCCCAGATGTTGTTGAACGACGTTTCGATGTTCCCGAGGACCCCGATTACCGACCAGAGCAGGACTGCGACGCCGACCCCCGCGATGACACCCCCCTTCGTGTTCTCAAGCAGGGTCTCCGCGAACGTGATCAGCCGCGTCAGGATTTCCTGCTGCCCCTGTATGCCCTCCATGAGCTTTTCACGCAAAAGCCTGTCGAGGCCGAAACCCTTTGCGATCCCGAATGACATCGCGAGCACGGGAACGACCGAAAGAAGAGAATAGAAGGTGAGAGCCGACGCCCTGAACGAACACATGTCGCCTGAAAACTGGCGGAAGGAAAGCAGGAAAATCCGAAGGAGGCGAATGCCTTTCCCGCGGAAGCCCTTTGCTTCCCGCGCCCGGATGCGCCAGATGTCGTGCTGAAGGAATTTCCGAACTTTCGAAATCATGACGGGAATTGTATCACACCGTGACCCGGGAGCGTCCAGTTTTTATGTTCCGAAGAAAGCCCAAATACATATAATACGCCGCTGACCTGGGAGCGGCTTTCAATGAAGAAGTTCGGATTTAAACTGCTGGGAACGGACAAAAAGTGCAACGCGAGGGTCGGGCATATCACGACGCCGCACGGGGAGATCGAGACGCCCGTTTTTATGCCGGTCGGCACGCAGGGGAGTGTGAAAGCGCTTACGCCGCGCGATGTCAAGGAAGCGGGAAGCGAGATCATCCTTTCGAACGCCTACCATCTCTACATCCGTCCGGGAACGGAGGTCATCAGGAAACTCGGCGGGCTCCACAAGTTCATGGGCTGGGACCGGCCGATCCTCACCGACAGCGGTGGCTACCAGGTGTTTTCCCTGAGTAAACTCCGGAAGATTTCGGAAGATGGCGTCACGTTCAATTCCCACTTCGACGGCCGCGAGATCCATCTCACACCGGAAAAAGTGGTCGAAATCCAGGAAGCCCTCGGAAGCGACATCGCGATGATCTTCGATGAATGCCCGGCCGCGTCCAAGGATAAACATCTGATCGAAAAGGCCGTTAATATAACCCTGCGCTGGGCGAAACGCGCGAAAAAGCATCACAAGCGCCGGTCCCAGGCGCTCTTTGGCATCGTGCAGGGCGGGACCTTTCTCGATCTCAGGAAACGGTCGCTCGAGGAAACGCTCGCGATCGGTTTTGACGGTTACGCGCTCGGAGGTTTGAGCGTGGGCGAGCCAAAGCCCGAGATGCTGAAGATTCTGGAAGAAATCCTTCCCCGGATGCCGGATGATAAGCCGAGGTATCTGATGGGGGTCGGCACGCCGGTTGATTTTTTCGAAGCGATCGAGCGCGGAGCGGATATGTTCGACTGCGTGAACCCGACGCGCTACGGCAGGAACGGAACGGCGTTCACATCGGACGGCCTTGTGGTCGTGAGGAACGGAAAGTATCAAAAAGATCCGAAACCGATCCAAAAGGACTGTGATTGCTATGCTTGCCGGGAGTTTTCACGGGCGTATCTCAGACATCTCGTGAACAGCCATGAGATCCTCGGCGCTCAATTGATTACCTTGCATAATGTTCATTTTTTCGTAAACTTGGTTAAATCCATGAGGGAGCATATCCGGAAAGGAAGCTTCCTCGCTTTCAAAAAACGGTTCTTCAACAGGTTTGATCCTGACTCAAGATAGCTTGCAGTTATCAATTATCAGTTTTCAGTAAAGACTGACAACTGAGGACTGAAAACCGAAAGCTGAAAGGAAATCATGCTCGAATCCATCGCGTACGCTGCGGACACGGCCCAGACCGCCCAGCAGCCCAACCCGCTCATCCAGTTCTTCCCGTTCATTGCCGTTTTCGTGGTCTTTTATTTCTTCATGATCCGTCCCCAGCAGAAGCAGCAGAAGAAGCATCAGGAGATGCTTACCGCCCTCAAGAAGGGCGACAGGGTCGTCACGTCCGGCGGGATTCTCGGTGAGGTTTCGAGCGTTCAGCAGGATTATGTGGTGTTGAATGTGGGCGATTCCGGAGCCAAGATCGAAGTGTTGAAAAGCGCGATTTCAGGATTGAGACAATAACAGACAGCGCAGAACGTTCAGCGTACAGGCAGACATTCCCCTACGCTCCACGCTATTCGCTAAACGCCAGAAAGGTTTGAGAATGGACAAATATTACAAGTGGAAGGTTCTTGCGATCATCATCGCCACGGTGTTCTGTATCTGGAAGGCGTATCCGCTCCAGGAGAAGATCAATCTCGGTCTCGATCTCCAGGGCGGCATGCAGCTCCTGCTGCAGGTCGATATGGACAAGGTGCCGGAAGCCGCCAAGAAAGACGTGGCGGATCGCGTGGTCGAGATCGTCCGCAACCGTATCGATTCCTTCGGTGTGAAGGAGCCTGAGATCTCCAAGCAGGGAAGTTCCCAGGTCGTGGTGAAGCTTCCGGGGATGACGGACCGTGAGCGCGCCAAAGAGATCGTCGGCAAGACGGCCTTCCTCGAGTTCCGGCTGGTTTCGGAAGACGCGGATCTGAACAAGAAGGCGTCGGAAGGACAGGTGCCGGAAGGGTATGAATATAAAAAGGTCAAATCCGACATGGCGGAGGATATGGTCCTTCTCTCCAAAGAGGCGATCCTCACCGGCGGGCATCTGACGACCGCGTCCGTGGGTTTTGACAATTACGGGCAGGCCATCGTTCAGCTGAGTTTTGACGACGAGGGCGCGAAGATTTTCGACAGGGCCACGTTCCAGAATATCGGCAAGCGTCTCGCGATCGTGCTGGATGGCACGGTGCATTCCGCGCCGGTGATCCGCGACAGGATTCCGAACGGCAAGGCCCAGATATCCGGGAACTTCAAGGCCGCCGAAGCAAGCGATCTCGCGCTCGTACTCCGCGCCGGCGCCCTGCCCGCGCCCGTGAGTATCGTCGAAGAGCGGACGGTCGGTCCGGGGCTTGGAAAAGATTCGATCGAAAAGGGCGTCAGGGCGGGTCTTTTGGGCGTTCTTTTTATTTTCCTTTTTATGCCGATCTATTACCTCCTCTCGGGGGTCGTGGCGGTGATTGGTCTTACTTTCTATATCATCTTCATGGTCGGTTCGCTCGGGGCGCTTGGCGCAACGCTGACGCTTCCCGGTATCGCCGGCTTTATCCTCTCGGTCGGGATGGCCGTCGACGCGAACGTCCTCATCTCGGAGCGGATGCGCGAAGAGGTCGCGATGGGGAAGGGTTCCAAGGCCGCCATTTCGGCGGGGTATCACAAGGCGTTTTCGGCCATCGCCGATTCCAACATCACCACGCTGATCGCCGGCGTCGTGCTCTGGGTGCTCGGCACCGGCCCGATCCGCGGCTTCGC
>MWBI01000062.1 GCA_002068945.1 Candidatus Omnitrophica bacterium ADurb.Bin314 | reverse complement strand
AACACCTCCATTGATCCATGAATAATGACATTTGAACCGATCCGGAACCGATCCAACCTCGCAGGTTGGATCGGTTCCGCCAAAACGGGAGCATCATACTCCCACCCATCTGAGGGGCTTCACGAAAAATTATTAAAGGGCTAACCTGCCTTGTCTTCTCTTAACGGTCTACAGCTTGAATTCCTTGAACAGGTTCTTGCCGCGGACCGGAACAAACACACCACTTCCAACCTGCGAGGTTGGATCGGTCGCGGGTTTTGATTCCCGGTTTCTTTCAGGACGTTGCTTTTTCTGAAGATTTGAAATGGGTCTCGAGGAACTGTTCGAACTCATCATCGAGCGCGAGGTGCGGGACGGGCTTGAGACCCGTCACCCGCTCGATCATGTCGAGGGTCCGAATATCGAAAGGATCGCACATGGCGAGATCCATGGATTCTTCCGATACGGCAACCGGGAGGATCCGGTGCCGCATAATCAGGTCGGGCGTGAAAAGAGCAAGCAACCTCGCGTCCGGCTGCCAGTCCGCGAGGCAGAAATAAGGTATCTTGAGCTTTTTTTCGAGCATCCGGCCGATATCCCGGGTCGAAATGAGATTCATATTGATCAGGGTCTGCCCGAGCCGCTGTCCCGTCTCGAAGTGCTTCTTCAGGGCCCCGGCAAGCTGTTCCTCGTTGATAAGCCCCACGTCAAGCAACAGCTGTCCGAGCGGGTCGGTCTTGATCTTCTTGTGGTGTCTCGAGGACAATTTGATCTCGGGCTCGAGGATGTGTACCGCCTCGTCGACCTTCCTGATCGGCATGGACCGTCGGTCCCGCAGGTAATGGCTCCCGGGCTGGGATTTCAGGAAGCTTTTCACCTCCACCGCGTCCTGGGCGATCTCGCGGAGGTTCGTGTAATTCTTGTAGAGGTTCGTGCAGGCCGCGACCGAACACGACATCAGGGGGAAATCCTCCTTTTCCCCCCGCCGGTTCTCAACCCGGATCCGGCCTGCCTCGCGGTCCTCTTTGCTGTAGTAGGTCGGCATCACACGGTCGAAATCGTCCAGGAACTGACGGGCGAAGACATCCTCCAGCTCCGGGGGCGTCACGACGATGAAATCGTCTCCGCCGACATGACCCACGAAGCACTCCCCGTCGCGCGAGACCGCGTAGCTCGTCGCGATCAGGAGGCGGGCCGTCTGGATAATCACGTCGTCGCCTTTCTGGAAACCGTAGTGGTCGTTGAATGATTTGAAATGGTTGATGTCGAGGTAGAGCACCGAGAATTTCTCGCCCGCCTTGATCTTTTTCGAGACGATCTTCTCGATCGCGTGGTTGCCCGGAAGATGTGTGAGCGCGTTCGCCTCGACCCGTTCCTGGGTCTTCGCAATATTGAGGTCCACGCGAATCTGGAGCACGAGCGGGCTGAACGGCTTGACGATGAAATCATCGAACCCTTTCTCGTGACCGAGCATGATCTCCGTAAGCTCGTCTTCGGTCGTCAGCATGATGATCGGGACCGCCACAAGGTGGGACTTCGCGCGGATGACCTGGATCAGGAGCTTCCCGTCCACGGGCTCCATGTCGGTCGAAAGAATGATGAGGTCGATCGCTTCCCGCTCGATAAAACGCAGGACCTGGGCGCTCTTCGCGGCCTGAAAGACCTTGTGATGGCGGGACTCGAGTCGCATCGCGACAAGCTCGCGGATCGCCTCGTCCTTCTCCGCGACGAGGATCCTCTTCCCTTTGCTCACCGGAAACTCTCCTTGTCCGAAGGATATTTGCCCTGCGTGACGTCTTTCACGTATTGTTCGGCGGCCTTCCTGATGGAATCTTCCACATCGGCATAACGGCGCACGAACTTCGGGCTGACCGAACTCCGGATTCCGATCATGTCGTGACAGACAAGAATCTGCCCGTCCGTGCCGGGACCCGCGCCGATCCCGATCGTCGGACAGCGGACCTCCGCCGTGATCCGCCGGCCAAGTTCCGCCGGCAGGCATTCGAGCACGATCGCGAACACCCCGAGCCTGTCGAGCAAGCGGGCATCCTCAAGGATTTTCTCCGCCTCTTCGCCGGTTTTTCCGTAAACCCGGAATTTCCCGTTCGCGACCCCCTGCGGGAGCATCCCGATATGCCCCATGACGGGGACGCCCCGGTCAACGAGCAGCCTGACCTGGCGCTCGATCCCGACCCCGCCTTCGATCTTGACGGCATCCGCGCCGCAATCCCCGGTCAAAAGTTGCGCGTTCGCGAGGGCTTCTTCCGGGTTCAAAAAGGATTGGTACGGCATGTCCGTAACCACGAGGGCCCGCTTCGCCGCCTTTGCGACCGGCCGCGTGTGATGGGCCATATCCCGCATCGTGACCTGACGCGTGCTTTCGTAGCCGAGAAGCACCATGCCGAGCGAGTCTCCCACCATCAGGATATCGATCCCCGCGCCGTCCAGGATCCGCGCGGTCGGAAAATCGTAGGCGGCCAGGGCCGCTATCTTCTCGCCTCTCGCTTTCTTGCCGTAGATATTGTCAGGAGTAAGTTTCATATGTGTACTGGGCACGGAGACCCGGGTGCGAAGCAAAAACTTTTATCCCGCCCCCCGCACTCCGCACCTGGATCATTTCTTTTGCCATTCATACGCATGCATCAGGTTTTCCATCAACATCGTGACGGTCAGAGGGCCGACCCCGCCGGGGACAGGCGTGATGAACCCGGCCTTTTTCGACGCGGCCTCATACTCCACGTCGCCGGTCAGTTTTCCGCCAACCTCGGTCGTCCCGACATCGATCACGATCGCGCCTTTCTTGATCCAGTCCCCCTTGATCATGCCGGCCTTCCCCGCGCAAGCGACCACGATATCCGAACCGCCGACGATCTTTTTTATGTCATCTTCCGAGGTCCCGGTATTGCAGACAAGGGTCGTCACCCGGTTCTCGCCGAGAAGCAGCTGGAGAGGGCGTCCCACGATCGCGCTCTGACCCACGAGCGCCGCCTTCTTTCCGTGAAGCATCACGCCCGTCGACCTGATCAGCGCAAAAGCGGCGTACGCGGTCGGCGGGATCAA
>MWBI01000061.1 GCA_002068945.1 Candidatus Omnitrophica bacterium ADurb.Bin314 | reverse complement strand
AAGACCCTGACGGACCCCTACCGCCGCCGCTACGAAATCCGCGTCAAGCTGTCCAGCGATCCCTCCCGATCGGTCTCCGCATTTTCCCAGACTATCGAGGTCACGACAGGAGCGCTGTTTGACTACAGTGTTTTTTCCAACAAAGACCTTGAGATCTGTTCCGGTCCCGACTGGATTCTCGAAGGCCCGATCTTCTCGAACGGGAATATCTACCTGATGACCGATAAGGGAAAAACTCTTACGATCCAGGTGCCCACTGACCAGAACCATCCCGAGCAGTACGCCCTCCGCAGCGCGGGGAACATCTATTACTTCTTCAAAACCGCGTTGGCAGAAAACTATCTTCTGAAGAACAAATACTACCAGTATGCGGTCCCGGACGTTTACCGGACCGACCTTCGTCCGAACCCCCTTTATGTTGAGGGAACAAACGGCGTCGAGATCAAAGCGAACCCTCAACTAAAAAAGCTGCTCGGCTACACACCACCGTACGTCTACAAGTTCCTGAACGGCACTCATCCTCAGCCCTCTGGCGCCCCGAAAACTTATCAAAACGTCACCGTGAAGATACGGAGGAACGGTTCAGATCAGACGTTCCTGCCGCCTGTTCCAGGCCAGTACCTGTCAAGCGCCCAGGGGTGGTACGGACAGTGGTATGCGCCTTACGCCTATTATTCCAATAAGAGCTCCGGGAACAACGTCAGCGTTTCGAGCGGTATCGAAAAGGGAGATCCGGGGAAAGCCAGGAAGATTCGAGAAGGCTGGACTCCCGAGAATCCGTTATCCGATCCGCCTGCGACGAACCCTCTCTGGACTGGATTCCCCCCAAACTCCTCGCTTCAGGCCGCCATGGTGGCCGATAATGCGTCCCACGGCGTCACATCCCGCGCGTTACCTATCGGAGCGGGGCAGAAAGACCCCCATATTTTGATCGAACCGCTCACCGGCGCGGATGACGAAGACGAAACCATCAGGAAATACAAATTTGAAACCTACGCGAACATCCGGTTCAATTGCGTCGACGGCTACGGAGGCGCCGATGCGGCCTGCGCCGGGAATGGCTACGCGCTGAAGGTATTCCATCCGGAAACGGAATCATGGGAGACCTACAACCTGGGATCGGCGGCTTTTGCGGGAGTCTCGTTCAAAAATCTTTATGATTACAGGCTCGGCGGGGCTTATCGGGTGATCGATATCGATATCCCTGCCTTTCTTCAAGCCGTTAGCGATATTTACAGGATTGATTTTTCAGATCAGGCCAATCGCCCCGTGATCTATGTCCAGACAGTTGCGCCTGACAGTTGGAAGACCGGAAAGGCGGCCCCCGTGCTTGTCCGTCTCAGGAATGGAGCCAAATTGCCCGCCTCCGGGCTTTCCGTTGTGACAAACGGCCGGCTTTGGGTGCTAGGCGATTATAATATCACCGCGACCGACGGGACGGTTTGCAGTGCCGACTCCATCAAATCCGGCGCATGTAATCCGCCTCCGGCGGATCTTTATTCCGACAGTTTCGGATTTTTGGCGAATGCTTACGATAAGGAGCACGGATACCTGCAGCTGAACACCCGCATCGCAACAACCGAGAGAATGCTCAATGCCGCGGTGGTGACCGGCCAGCTGCCGAGTCAGCTCGTAAAGAAAAAATATTATCCGTTTATTTCAAGCACATTCTCTGAATTCAGGGATTCCAGCGACTGCGTAAACGCCGACACAAATCCCGACATCGCTCCCTGTCACACCTATTCTCCCGTCCAACCATTAGAGCAACCGGCCTTTGCGACAAGCGGAACTCCGCCCATGCTCAATGCGGCGCAGGACCCATCGACTAAAATCTGGTACCTCAATCCGGAGAGCCAGTTCTTTAAGGAAATTAAAGACGCCTATGCGATTATGAATACACCCGGGAGTAGTTTCAACAAACTTCGCACCGCAACCGAACCAAAACTCTATGAGCATTTCACAATAAGCTGCGATCGAAGGCAGGACCGGTATGGAAACTGGAGGCCAACCGACACCCCTTATACATGCGGCGATCCTGTTCCGGATCCAAAACCCAGGGAGTTGTCAGTTAAAACCATGATGCCACCATCCGAGTATTTTCGGGATGTGGACCCCAAGCTCATTCCGATCTTTGAGGCGGTCACGGATAATATGACCGCATCAGGGATATTCAATGGACATGTCGCATATTACGAGGATGTCGCCATCTATACCGATGGCAACACTGTGACGTCCGTAAGCTCAGAACCGGTACCGCGCCCGTTCCCAACCACCAATTACCCGGGAATCTATACAAGACGGATCGTTACCGGCGGGGAAGAAGGCTCAACATTCGTGCCGCCCCGCTATGTTTGCATCCAGGACGTAACAGACATCGGGTATTCGACCTTTAAGGAAGTCAAGGTCGGCGGCACACCTGAAAAGCCTGAAATCACCTACGAGTGGCAGAAGACGGGGAGCACTTACCGCATCAAGGGCAAATGCAAATGTGACACCGACTCGGAGATTTTTTCACATGCGCATAGCTCCGGAGACACCATCGACCCCCATGTTTCAAGCGAAACGAAAGATGGCCCGATAAAATATTTTGCGGGTCATCCGTCCTGGCCGAACCGATCCGACTATATCGGCACCGGGATTTGTCCGGACGAAAAAGATAACTACTTCACGCGCTATCCGGTCCTCCGCTATATCTACCGCCGTTACGATCCCTTATGGGAACGGAAATACAGCGGCGGAATCGAAAATCTGATCAATTTTCAGGAAAAATGGATCGATGCAACTGACACCGTCATCACGCCGTTCCACTTCAGAGGGAGCCTTGTCGTCGGTTGGGACGCAAAATATCTGAGGACAAAAACCGGAGTCCCTGCTTATTTTGTGTGGGAGGCGGGTTCGATGTATTACAAAGCGCCTTTGCGGGATTACTCTTTCAATTCGACACTGCGGAAAGAACTGCCGCCGCTCCCGGAGCGTTCCCGTATGAGCGTATTCTCGATCCAGCGAAAACACTATACTGAGCTGGACCCTGAAACCGGCCAGCATCTCGGCGTCCAGCATGAAAACTAAAGCCCGATCAAAAGGCAGGGGCCGGGGTTTTGAACTTAAATGCCAGATTCCAAAAGGGGGACCGTATGAAGATTGACATCATTCACGCCACAGCGGGCGAGGGGCACCGCAAGATCGCGGTCGCGGTCCAGGAGGCGTTCGCGCGCTCCGGCCACGCGGACCTCGACATCCGCGTGATCGACGCGCTCGATCACGTGAGCCCCGTTTTCAAAGCGACTTACGCGCCCATCTATTACTGGGCCGTCCGTCACGCGCCGACTCTCTGGGGAGCCTCCTACGACATCCTCGACCAACGGGCTATCTACAACCCCCTGCGGCCGATGCGCGCGCTGACGAATTCCATGCACTGCGGCCCGCTTCTCAAGACCGTCCTCGACCGCCGGCCCGACGTCGTCGTCTCGACGCACTTCCTCGCGCCCGAACTGCTCGGACGGGCGAAACGCGCGGGACGCCTCAACGCCCGGCTCATCACGGTCATCTCGGACTATTTCCCGCACACGTTCTGGGCGAATCCCGGCACCGACCATTACTGGGTCATGGCGGAGGAAACGAAAGCGGAGCTCGTCCGCCGCGGCATCGATCCCGCGCGAGTCACCGCGGGCGGTATCCCGATCAGCGCCGCGTTCCGGCCGGCCGGGAAACGTTCCGAAATCCTCAAAAAACACGGATTCGAGGACGGCCGCTTCACGCTCCTCCTCACAAGCGGCAGTTTCGGACTCGGCCCGCAGGAGGCCATTCTCGAAGAACTCAAGGCCTTCCAGGACAAGGTCCAGTGCTTCGTCGTTTGCGCCCGCAACGAGGCCCTCAGGAAACGCCTCGATGAAAAACTCTTTTATTTCCCTGTCAAGGTGTTCGGCTTCGTCGATTTCATGCCCGAACTCATGGAGGCGAGCGATCTCATGATCGCGAAATCCGGCGGATCCACTACAACCGAGGCCCTCGCGAAGAACCTCTGCATGGTCGTCATGGAACCGATCCCGGGCCAGGAGACGCGGAACGCGAAGCTCCTCAAAATGCGGAACGCCGCCTTTTTCCTCAAAAAACCCGGGGACATCCGCGACATCATGAGGGGAATCCTGAGCGACCCGACCGTCATGGTCCACAAGCAGCGCGCGATCGCGGGGCTTTCGAAACCCGCGGCGGCGGACGATCTCGTCTACAAGATTCTCGAAGGGAATATCTGACATGACGGACGAAGCCCTTTTTTTCCTCAAAGCCCTCAAGGAAGACGGCGTGGACTACCTGTGCGTGCCGCAAAAGAACGCGCCTTCCGCAGAGAAAGAGACCGGGCAGAGACCTTCGTCCGCGACACAGGCTGACAAAAAGAGCAAGGGAACGGTCTCCGCAAAAAAAGCGGCGGGATCTCCGG
>MWBI01000060.1 GCA_002068945.1 Candidatus Omnitrophica bacterium ADurb.Bin314 | reverse complement strand
TCGCCGTGTGTGCGCTGCGGCCAATGTTCGGCCCATTGTCCCACGGGTGCCATCGTCGAACAGGATGATACAAAGCTCGCGTGGAAAGCGCTACGGGACCCCGAACAGTATTGTGTGGTCCAGATCGCTCCCGCGACCCGTGTCGCGCTCGGCGAAGCCTTCGGATATCCGCTCGGTTCCAACGTGACAAAGAAGATGTACGCTGCGCTCCGGCGTATGGGTTTTAAGGCCATCTTTGACACAAATTTCGGCGCCGATGTCACAATCATGGAAGAGGCGAGCGAGTTTGTCGAACGTTTTGCCCATAAAAAAGGTCCGCTTCCCCTAATCACAACCTGCTGCCCGTCCTGGGTGGATTTCATGGAAAAGTTCCACTCGGACATGATCCCGTACTTTTCTTCTGCCAAGTCGCCGCATGAAATGGTGGGGGCTCTCGTGAAGACCTATTACGCGGAAAAGAAAAAGCTGGACCCGGCGAAGATCAAGGTGATCTCTATCATGCCATGCACGGCGAAGAAATTCGAGATTTCACGGAGCCGCGAAATGTCGGCGTCGGGTTATCAGGACGTCGACGTGGTGCTGACGACCCGCGAGATGGCCCGCATGGTCAAGCAGGCAGGGATCGATTTCGTGAATTTGCCGGAAGAGGAATGCGACCATATACTCGGAGATTATTCCGGTGCCGGGACGATTTTCGGCGCGACGGGTGGCGTGATGGAAGCGGCGCTGCGTACGGCCTATTCGTTTGTGACCGGCAAGAAGCTCCCGAAGGTCGAGTTCGAGAATGTCCGCGGTCTCAAGGAGGTCAAGGAGACCTCGATCAATATCGAAGGGACGGAAGTGAGGATTGCCGTGGCGCACGGCCTCGCGAACGTCGAGTATGTTCTGAACCAGATCCGGACTGCCCGGAAGGAAGGGAAGCCGCCCCCGTACCATTTTGTGGAGGTGATGGCGTGTCCGGGCGGTTGCGTTGGCGGCGGAGGCCAGCCCTACGGCGTGACGGATGAACTCCGCGTCGCCCGTTCGAAAGGGTTGTATTCGGAAGATGAAGCGTTGACGATCCGTTGCTCGCACGAAAACCCCTATGTCCAGCAGCTCTACAAGGAGTTCCTCGGCAAGCCGCTCGGCGAGAAATCGCATCGTCTGCTCCATACGAAATATCAGCCGTTGCCGGTTTACCGGCGTTAGCAGCAAAACACAAGCGCAAGTTTCCTGAGGCGAAGCCCCGAAATGGGGCGGACACCGAGGGGGAAGAGATTTTTTAAAACCCCGTAACGGTCTCAGGTGAGATGGTTACGGGGTTTTTGTTTTTCAACCACAGGGAGGCTGGTCATGCAGAAACGCGTCGGATTTGTCGGGATCGTCGTGGAGGATCGCAGAAAATCGGCGGACAAGGTGAATCGTGTTCTTGCGGAATACGGAGAACATATCGTAGCGCGGGTTGGCATCCCATATCATGAAAAGAACGTTTCGGTCATCACGCTTGTGGTGGATATGACGACGGATGAGCTTGGCGCGCTGACCGGGAAGCTCGGCGCGGTCGAAGGTATTTCGGTAAAATCGGCGTTAACAAAACAATAGTCTGGAGTTATGAGTCCGGAGCCTGGAGAAAAACCCCAAGACGTTTCTCTGAACACGGAACTCCGGGATCCGAACATGCGAGGGATTGATGCATACCGCGCCTAAAAGTCTGAGGCTTCAGATCGGGATTTTCGGCCGCACCAATGTTGGGAAATCGAGCTTCCTCAATATGGTTGCGGGACAGGAGGTTGCGATCACGTCACCCGTGCCGGGCACGACGACCGATGTGGTCGAAAAGGCCATGGAACTTCCCCCGGTCGGTCCCGTGGTGTTCCTTGATACCGGCGGGATCGATGACGGGTCGGAGCTGGGGGCGAGGCGTATCGATCGGACGCGGAGGGTGTTCGATCGCTCGGATGTTTCGATCCTCATCCTGGCAGCGGATGAGTGGACGCCTTATGAAGACGAAGTGGTCCGGGAGGCGGAGGTCCGGAAAAGTCCGCTGATCCTCGTGGTGAATAAATGCGACGTCCGGCGGCCGTCTCCGGCGTTCCTTGATAAGCTGCGCGCGAAGACGCCGCGCGTGATGATTTGCGCGAGCACGGACCGGGCCGTCCGTGAAGCTCCGGTGAATCTTCTGAAGCAGTATCTCCTTGAGGTCTGTCCGGAGGATTATCTGGCGACGCCCGCGCTCCTTGGGGACATCATGCCACGCGGGGGGCTCGCGGTACTGATTATCCCGATCGATTTTGAGGCGCCCAAGGGACGCATCATCCTGCCGCAGGTGCAGGCGATCCGGGACGCGCTGGACCACGGTTCCATGACCCTCGTGGTGCGGGAAAGTGAATACAAGGCGGCGCTTGCGCGTCTGAAATCAGTGCCGGACCTTGTTGTCTGCGATTCCCAGGTAGTGGACCGGATGGTCGCCGAAACGCCGGCGGAAGTCAAATGCACGACATTCTCGATCCTCTTCTCCCGCCTCAAAGGGGATATCGTGGAAATGACCCGTGGCGCGCTGGCGATCAAGAATCTGAGGCCGGGGGACAAGGTCCTGATCTCCGAATCCTGCAGTCATCACGCGATTGACGGGGATATCGGGCGGATCAAGATTCCGGCCTGGCTCCGGAAATACCTCGGGCATGACGTGACGGTTCGCGTCGCGGCGGGTCGCGATTTTCCTCCGGATGTCGGGGATTACAAGCTCATCATCCAGTGCGGGTCCTGTATGCTGACGCGCCGGGAGACGCTCGCCCGAATCCAGCGCGCGAAACAGGCCGGCGTGCCCATCACAAACTACGGGCTTTGCATCTCTTGTCTGCAGGGGGTACTCGAGCGGGTGATCGAGCCTTTTGCGGATGCGAAGGCAGTGTTCAAAAATAAAGGGAAAGGCCGCGGAGAGGAGATTTGCTAATGAGTACAGAAACGGCGTGGGTCGCCACACGCATCAAACGGGACCAGATCGACAAGTATCTCGAGCGCGGCCGGGACTACATCCAGGACGACAGGGTCTGGGATGAGATCAAACGTGCGCCGGAGCCTTCCGCGGATCGTGTCCGGGAGATCCTCGCAAAGTCCCTCGAAGTCAAAACGCTTGCGCCGGGAGAACTGGCCGAGCTGATCCGCGTCAAAGATCCGGCGATGCTTGAGGAAATGAGGGAGACGGCTCTCAGGATCAAGCTGAAGGTCTATGACGACCGGATCGTGACGTTCGCCCCGCTTTATATGGGCAATTACTGTGTCAACAACTGCGTGTATTGCGGGTTCAAGCGCGAGAACCTGACGCAGAAGCGGCGTGTGCTTTCGATGGATGAAATCCGTCGCGAGACGGAATCGCTTGCAGGAAGAATCGGGCACAAACGGATCATCGCGGTCTACGGAGAACATCCTCTGACGGGGATTGACTACATCACTGAAAGCATGCGGACGATCTATGACGTCAAGGTGCCGACGAAACACGGCTACGGGAATATCCGCAGGATCAACGTGAACGCCGCGCCGATGTCGACCGAGGAGCTGAAGCACCTGCACGAGGTCGGCCTCGGGACGTTCCAGGTGTTTCAGGAGACCTATCATCACGAGACCTACGCGAAGCTGCATCCAAAGGGAACGCTGAAATCGGATTATCAGTGGCGGGCCTACGCGATGCACCGCGCGCTCGAACCGGAGACGGGGATTGACGATGTCGGGATCGGCGTTCTGTTCGGGCTCTATGACTGGCGGTTTGAGGTGATGTCGCTCCTCCATCACGCGATTGATCTCGAGGCGAAGATGGGGATCGGCCCTCACACGGTGTCCTTCCCGCGTCTTGAACCGGCCCTTAATGCTTCCTATGTGACTGAGTCGCCTTATCGCGTGTCGGACGAGGATTTCCTGAA